>DCFS01000313.1:2788-17646 GCA_002319875.1 Treponema sp. UBA1798
CTTGCGCGGGGTTGTTGATTTTCCATATTCCGGTTCTTTTCCGGCAGCTTCAAGTGCCTGATCTGCCAGAGAGCTGTTGCGCTGCGCGGCAGCCGCCTTTTGTACGGTTGTTCCCGCTGTCTGTAATGAGAGTTCTGTTTTTTTCTTCTGCATTTTTCTTTTCTCAAGAAGATCCTTTGCAGCCATGAGTATCTCTGCCGCTTCCCCGGCCCGGACATGGATAGCCTGTGCGACAGCTGCTTCTTCCGAATCTGCCAGATTTTCCAGCGTTGTAAATGTTTTCATTAATAACAGTGACCTTTTTTCGCCGACGCCCGGAAGTTCCGTAAATATGCTGACTGTATTTTCTTTTGTGCGCAGCTTCTGATTCCTGCTTGTGGCAAAACGGTGGGTTTCATCCCGTACACGTTGAAGGAGTCTGAGCGCGTCACTCCGTTTGGGAAGTTCTATAGGTGTACTGTCTCCCGGCCGGTATATTTCTTCATCGCGTTTTGCAAGACCTGCAATGGGAATGTCTAGATTCAGTGCATCAAGTATACCCCTGACTGCATTTACCTGACCTATGCCTCCGTCGATCAGAATAAGATCAGGCAGATCTGCCTGTTCATTGACAAGCCGTGTATACCGGCGGCTTGCTGCTTCACGCATGGAAGCAAAATCATCTATCACTCCGTCCGTCGTTTTGAGCCTGAAGTAGCGGTAGTTTTTTTTATCCGGATTTCCATTGTAAAAACTGATCAGACTTGCGACCGGAAATTTACCACCGATATGGGCAATATCGAACCCTTCGATACGAACCGGCAACCGGTCAAGATGCAGTACCGTTTTCAGCTCTTCCAGAGCCGGCATATCTCCGCGTTCACGGAGCCTTCTGATTATATCTTCGTGTGCATTCTCAAAAGCCATATTCATTGCAGCCTGATGCCGCCTGGCATTTTCCATCGTATCGCAGACAAGTATAATCTGCGTTGCTGCATGAAAAGTGTCTTCAATCCATTGTGTCATAAATTCAAGACCGGTTTGTGTGGGGACATAAATACAGGGAGGTACTATTCCTTTGTCTGTATAAAAGGCATTCATGAATTCCGGTAACAGTTCATCGTCTTCATTAAGACTGACAGTGCGGTAGTTATCCCTTCCGAGCAGTTTTCCGTTTCTCATTTTCAATACCGTAAAGCTGACCAGTTCGCCTTCACGGTAGTGCGCAATATAATCTCTGTCCCCGCTGTCGAAATCTTCAACAATATTCTGGTTCTGCATTACCGAGAGGGCACGTAATCCGTCTCTGAGCCGTGCCGCTTTTTCGAAATTCAGTGCTTTTGCAGCAGCCTTCATTTCATCAGTAAGTTTTTTTTCTGTTTCCTTTCCTTTTCCCTCCAGAAGCCGGGCGATTTCTCCGAATATTTCATTATAGGATGTTGCGGAGATTTTTCCGCAGCAGGGGGCTTTACACTGTCCGATGTGGTAATACATACAGGGGACATCCCTTTTTCTGAATGTTTTGCAGTGACGCAGCGGATACAGTTTATATAAGGTGTCAATAAATGTATCCAGTGCACCGACATCAGGGAATGGTCCGAAATACAGAGATCCGTCATGCAGAATATGCCTGGTCTTAAATAACCGCGGAAATTTTTCATGGGTTATGCGGATAACAGGATACGATTTACCATCTTTGAGGTTTATATTGTATCGTGGTGTGTATTTTTTTATAAGATTGTTTTCCAGCAGAAACGCTTCGTATTCGTTCGCTGTTGTGATATATTCAATTGTCTGGGCCCTGGATATGAGAATTCTGGTTTTTATGTCCTTGCGACCTGAAAAATAGGACGTGAGGCGACTTTTCAGGTTTTTAGCCTTGCCGACATATATGACGGTTCCCTTCGGATCCCGCCACATATAGACGCCGCTTGAGGAGGGTGCTTGTAATGCAGTTCCGTGCAAAAATTCCCGGACTGTGTTATTGTTATCCATAATGTGTATTCTTTATAGAAAGAAAATACTTGTTTTTCTCATTGTTTGTCCAGTCTTTTGGGGAAAAATAGTATATGCAGAAGACAGAACTGCCGTAGTCGGCGGTAAAGATGGATGGTCATCTTTGTCTGTAATGGATGGAATTACTACCGGTAAAGGCCGTTTCGGCTATACATGTCTGCAGCTCGCGACGAAGACGCCGGATGTTTCAGACGATACGGATCTTCTTCTTCATTTTGAGGATAGTGCTATGTCTGATTCCGTAAACAGATATGATATAGTTGATAATTCTTTTATCAGAACGGACAAGTGCATCAGAGGCAGGTATTCCGCTCTCAGTATCGGAACCGGCGGTGGTATGAGACTTCATGGTAAATCAGGCAGCATGTTCGGTACTGAAGGCAGGGTCGGTTCTTTTTCAATTGAATTCTGGATAGCCCCGTCGATTGCAGAAAATGGTGAAATTATCTTTTCGTGGCGGTCTTCCCGGAATGTCAGCGGATATCCTTTATACCAGATGATAACGGCGTCTTTTTTTAACAGTCATCTTGTTTGGAAGTTTTCAAATGTTTTTGACGGATATACGAAGGCTGATGGCGAAATAGAACTTTCCGGAGCAAAAACAATTATTCCGGACAAATGGTCCTGCCATAAGATCAGCTATGATGAGGATTCCGGTTTGATGGAGTATCGTGTTGACGGCAGGCTGGAATCGATCCTGTATATTACTTCAAGCGGTCATGAAAGAGGTACCGTTTATCCTCCGATGCTTGGAGTTCCTGCTGATATTGTGCTTTGTCCTCAGTATACCGGGCGGCTCGACGATTTCTGTATTGTCGAAAAAGACAGCTCAAATATTTCTTCCGCCGACCTTGGAGAAGGTTTTCATAATGACACTTATAAAATTGCCGGCGGACGTTTTGAAACCCGTCCTGTCGGGACAAAGGTGGGATCCATATTAAATTCAGTAAGTGCTGTTATGAATATTCCTCCGCAGACGGACGTGCGCTTGTATGTAAGAGGCGGGGACAATTATTTCGGCTGGACGGAAACAGATCCTGAGTGGATACCGGTTGAAGATGGTAAACCCATAAAAAACGTGAGTGGTTTATATTTTCAGCTTGCTGCCGATTTATTCCCTGATGGAGCCGGGCAGAAGACTCCGTCCGTTACTGAGATTTCACTGAATTATACAGAACAGCAGTCACCGCTTCCTCCTTTTACGGTAAAAGCGGTTGCCGGTATCGATTCGGTTTCACTTTCATGGAATTATTCTGTTGACAATACGGCAGGCGGTTATTATGTGTATTATGGAGAACGTCCCGGAGAATATCTCGGCAGAATCGCTGTCGAGGGACCTTCTCCGATAAATGTGGGGAATACAAATTCTTTTACGCTTACCGGCCTTAAAAACGGAACGATTTATTATTTTGCGGTATCATCATGGTCCCGGTTTGACAGCCGGATAAACGGGCAGCTTTCACAGGAAGTATATGCCCGGCCTTTTGGGAGATAATTTTATGACGGATCAGGAACTTATACTGAAGAGGGCCCGGTCTGCCGTACTTTTGCGGGATTTTGCGCTTGCATCGCGACTATACGGAGCGTTGCTGAAAAATGCCCCCGATGACGGCAGCCTGCTCGCTGAGGCAGGGGATCTCTATGTTAAAAGTGGCAGAAATGACAAGGCTTTACCCTATTATTTAAAGATTGTTGAAAAGAATCCGGAAGATTTCAGGGCTCTGACCAGTCTTGGTGGCATCTATCGCCGTTTGAAAAAGTATGATGACTCCGTTTCGGTACTTCAGAAAGCTCTCGAAACCGGAGCTGATGATGCACAGGTATACTATAATCTTGGTTTTACCTATAAATTTATGGGTAAATATGAAGATGCCATAGAATGCTTCAAAACGGTTATTCAGGAGAACCCGAACGATGTTCTTGCTTTTAACCATCTGGGAACGATATATGCATTACGGAAAGATTATGAAAAAGCAATAGATTCATATGCCCGGGGATTAAAAATAGACCCGAATCATCCCGTCCTCCGGCTGAATCTTGCGAAGGCGTATGAATATATACACGCTTTTGATAAGGCCGAAAGCGCGTACAGGGCTGCCTTACGTGTCCGTCCGGGCTGGCAGGAAGCCGTAGAAGAATATGCAAAACTGCTGCTTAAGACAAGGCAGACGAAAAAGGCGGAAACCATTGTAGCGCAGGCTGTCAGCCTGGATGCCCGTAATCCGGGTATGCATTATCTTCTGGGTAATTGCTTTATGGCACAGAGCAATTATAAGAATGCTTTGCATGAATATACCACAGCGGCAGGTATAGAACCTGAAAACCCTGCAGTTCTTTCCGGGCTGGCTTCAGTGTATGAAAAGCTTGATATGAAGGAAAAGGCAGTTGAAGTACTGGAGAGCCTGGAAAAGCTCAGACCTGATGATCAGAATATTGTCCGGCAGTATTCCGCTGCGTTACTGACCGCTTCTCATTTTGATGCTGCTTATAAACAGATACGTGGTATCGTTGAAAAATCTCCGGAAGACCCTGCTGCGCTCAATTTACTCGGACAGTATTATCTTTGCAGGGAGAATGATAAAAAAGCAGAGGAGATATATACTGAAATCAGGAAACTTGATCCGTCATACGTGGATTATTACCGTGATGCAGCAGAGCGGTGCTATCAGCTGGGAAATATCAGGAAAGCGGAAAAATATATACAGGAATTCCTCCGGAAGAGACCTGAAGATTCTGCCGGTTTACTGGCTCTTGCCGTATTGTATGAAGCGGAAAATAATATAAGCGATGCACTGGACCTGTATCATAAAGTTCTGAAATATGACCGGTATAATGCAATTGCTCTGGATGCTGTTAAGCGGCTTGGTGATTTGATGACCATTGATGCCACAGCTGTGCCTTCTGTCTCAGAAGATGTGAATGCCGATTTTGAAGGGGCTATTCCTGAAATTTCAATGGAAGTTGATGATAAGTTCTTTGAGAATACAGAGAAGCCGGAGACGCATATACCTGACATTGAAAGTGTGGAAAAAACAGGTCCTGAAAAAGAAGATACGGCAGAGCTGGCGGAAGATGATGAACTCGATTTGTTGAAGGAAGATAGTCTTTCTTTTGATGCGCTTGTCCCTTCTGATGGACCTGTAGATATCACTCCTGTGCTGGAGCAGGAGCCGGATTCTTTTGTCAGCGGGACAACAGCGCAAAATACCATTCCTGCCGGTCAGGACAGCGTTCATGAAGAGAGTGAAAACGGGCTTCAGAAGACCGGACTTTCTGACCCGGTGACGCTGCAGCGGCTGGCTGACGTTCAGGAGAAAGCTGAACGGGAAGCTTTGAAAGCAGTGAGGGCTGCAGATAAAGCTGAAAAAGCGGCGGAACAGGCGGCGGATGCTGTCAGGGATATCGAAGATAAGAGCGACGATATAGCCGAAAAAGCGGCGAGGCAGGCAAAGAAGCAGGCAGGAGATTTTTTAAGACATGCCGGGGAAATGCTGGATAATACATTAAAAGAGAGAAAGTCGTCTGCAGTGGATCAGGAAGATATATCTGAAACGAAAAAAGAACCTCTGGATGAACTGCCTCTTGCTGCGGAACCATTACCTTCTGATCAGGAGCCTCAGGCAGAAGACACCGGCAGGCAGAAAGGCGTTAACCGGAATTCATTTGATGCATTTGAAGGTATGTCGGGTCTTTTACCTTCGGTCGTAAATATGCTCGTGAATTCAGACTTACACGACGCCTATCCTGAACTTCTCGGCCTTTTTGAAAAACTCCAGGTTTTGAGCGGGTACCTGCCGCCTGAAAAGAAAACCGAATTTATGTCCAGCAAGGACCGCGTACAGCTTGATTATGTGGTTGCAAAATTAAAAGGAAAACCCGGACTGTTTTCTACAGCCCAGGCCCTGCGCAAAGCGCTGTTCATCTCGGACGTTAACAGACAGGAGATGGCCAGCCTGGACCTTACTGGCATGGACCTTGTAAGCGCCGGCCTGGATCTTTTGACAGATCTTACATCGGGATTACACGATGAAACGCTGATAACTGCGCTTGATACGCTGGCGGGGAATGTCAGGCGCAGCCTTGCTGCTGCTACATAAGCGCATCTTGAAAAACTCACTTTCAGTGACTTTTTCAAGATGCTGCCTGGTTTCAAATCATTGTAATATAGCGATTAAAAACATAGTACTTTCAGAGTTACCTCTAAAAACCGGGATTCTTAGAGGTTTCCATAAGATACATAATTCTTGAATGGGAAATGACTTCGTTACCGGTTTCCGTAATGAGAATATCATTTTCCAGTCGGGAACCGCCGATTTCAGGGTCATATAATCCCGGTTCAAGTGTTACGATCATCCCGGGTTGAAATGTTTTTTCTGCCGGCGTGTTGGTACGGATAATTGGTGTTTCGTGGATTTCAAGACCGATTCCGTGACCAAGCGTATGCGGCATTGTCCTTTTTGCCTTTGCGAATATTTCAGTGGCCTTCATAGCCGCCGCCTGGATGGGAACATCTTTTTTGTACAGCTCAAGAGATTCCGTATATGCGGTTTGCACGAGATCCAGTTGTTTTTTCTGGGCAGGACTCAGTTCACCTTTTGCTATCGTGAGTGTCGTATCACTCGTATATCCGTTATACACAACACCGAAATCAAGAATCGATAATCCGTTTGCGGGCCATTCTGCCGATGTATAATTCGGAAAACAGTGGATGGCAAAACTTCTTGACGGGCCTGCAGCTAAAGTGTCGAATCCAGTCCGCTCGCAGCCTTGGCTGCGGCATTCCCGTTCGATAAGCAGAGCAACATCGGTTTCATTTTTTATTTCACCCTGTTTGACCTGCTCTTCAATCATATCGATTATCCGGTCTCCGATTCCGGCCGCCTTTTTTGTACACGCAATTTCATATTCGTCTTTTATTTCGCGCATTTCTGCTACGTAATCATGCAGACTGTTTTCCCTGCAGCGTACATTCCAGCCCGTCAGTGCATCAACATACTGCAGAAAAAGCGGATAAGGAGTAACAGATGGAAGTTCTACAGTCATTTTGCCTGATACTTTTGCAGCAGCGAGTAACTCTTTTACCGCACGTACATTTTGTCTGTTGTAGCGGGAATACGGAATAATTTTGTCTGCAACGGCCTGATTTTTTGCGAGATTTTCATCCCACGGTATCAGAACAGCCTTATTGTCGGAAAAAAAAACGAGCAGCGCGTCCCCGTTATGACCGGTAAAATATCTGACGGCCGGATCCCTCCGTCCTTCAGTATCTTCAAAAACGGCAGCAGTGATGCCGTTATTTTTCATATATTCTGCCAGTTTTCCCCGTCTGACAGCATAATATTGTTTTATTTCATCTGTCTGTAGATTCACAATTTTTCCTCCATAAGATTGCTTAATGTTTCCGTACAATTTTTCGCATAACCGTTGTTGCAAGAGGATCGTGCGTTATTGCAAGCAACAGTATCCCGATGCCTGCAAAAATGACAGCCGTTACAACGACCGGAACTCCTGCAGAAATAATCCGCGTATGGCCGGTACAGCCCATGATGATATATGGTCTGATCAGGTATACAGGGACGGATGCAATTACTGACAGTACCGTCAGCCTGATGATATACACGAGCGATGATTTTACGACACTGCCGACTGCTATCGTTGGAGTGCTCTTTAAAAATACGAATAAAAGTATGGTATTGGCAAGGCTTGCTGCGGATAAAGCGCATGCTATTCCTCCACCCTGCATCGGTTTTACAAGCACTGCTGCAAGCACTATGTTGACGACAAAACCAAGAATACCTGCCAGTGTCGGCTTTTTAGTGTTTCCCTGTGCATAAAAAGCAGGCGCAATTATTCTGTTCATTGCAATAAAGCACATACCTGCCATGTGAAATCTGAACGCGGTAAGCGTGAGTTTAACCGATTCGTCAGTAAAGCGGTTGCTTTTATAGACAAGTGAGATGATTTCTTTTCCCGAAACAAGAGAATAAAATGTAACGGGAATCGTAATGAGAATAATAATTTTGATAGCCTGTGTGAGCATGGTATTGAAGCCCTTCCAATCCTGTCTGTTAGCCATACCTGACAGATCCGGAAGCATTACCGATGCGATTGATACGGCAAAAATACCTAAAATAAGTTCCTGAAGCCGCAGTGAATACTGCAGGCTTGAAACAATACCTGTACCGGCTTTCCCGGCAAGAGCCGTTGAAACGATATCGTTTAATTGATATGCAGCCATACCAATAATTGTCGGACCTACGAGCGCGATTACTTTGCGCGATCCTTTGTTATGGAAAGCGTTTTTCAGAGGCATGAAAGAAATATGCCAGCCGGTTTTCAATACGAAAGGCAGCTGGAATATTGCCTGGATACAGCCTCCGGCAGTAACCCCTATGGCCATGGCCCGCGCCGGGTTGGCGGTGTGTGGTGAAAGTATATAAGTCGCTGCTATAACGATTCCATTGAAAAGAATCGGCGTAAATCCGGACGGAGAAAATATATTCATTCCGTTAAGGATCCCCTGAAAAAAAGCTGCTGTTGAAATGACAAAAAGATAGGGAAACATAATCCGGGTCAGCAACACTGTTTCCGGCAGGACCTGCATACTGCTTTTGTTATAAAAGAGACCGGCTATAGCCGGAGTAAAAATAATGCCGGCAGTAACGAAGACAGCGGTTAGAAAAGAAACAATCGTAAACGTTGCCGATATGAAATCCTGCGTTTCTTTCCTGCTGCCGGAAGAGGCGGAATTTTCAAGATATCCCCGGAACGTCGGTATGAATGCCACCGAAATACTGTTTTCGGCGAACAGCCGGCGGAAAAGGTTCGGAATAAGAAAAGCAATTCCGAATGCATCTGCATACGCAGACGTACCCAGAAAAGCCGCTTTTGTCATTTCCCGCAGGAGCCCGAGTATACGGGATGCAAGAATAAGTACGGAAAGTTTAACACCTGCGGATGTCAGAGAACTTTTTGATGTAATGTTTACCTGTTTCGGCATATTACAACAGAATACAAAGGTTGTCATTTTTTATCAATGGCTGTATAATATCTAAAATATCTAAAAAAGTGGAGGCATATATGCCTGTACGACGGACGATATTCCAACGCGTCGGCGCGACTCCTGTTATTCCGATTTCCGTAAAAATATCAGCTATTTTTATTACGCTGATATTGCTGTCGAATTTTATGACGAATTTTATGTCTCTACAATTACTGCAGAGGCAGATCATAAATCTTACAAACACAATCCTTGTTGACCAGCTCAAGGAGTTATATACGAACGCGGGAAATCAGTACCAGCTGGCTTCCTTTTCAAACGATACGGAAGCTGCTTATAAAGTACTTTCTTCCACAGCAGCAAAGAATTTTACGTTACCGAACAGCGTTGCTCTTGGAATAGACCGCAGCGGGCATATTCTTTTTTCTGCATGGGCTGATCCGGCTATGTCAGGAACGCAATGGAAGGATCCTGTTGCCCTTGGTTTGCTGAATGAAAATTATAACAAACATCTTTTTGAGGGATCCATACAGTTTACTACCCCCGCCGGTGAATATTTCGGCGTTTATAAATACCAGAGTGACTGGCAGTGTTTCCTGATCCGTGCAGAATTGCGTAAAGATACCCAGAAAGATACGTACCGTGTTCTGGGTATCATATCTCTGGTTATTGTAGTACTTACTGCCGCTTTCCTGCTTATCGGTATGCTGGTATTCCAGAAGCTGTTTGAAAGTATCAGAAAAATCAGTGAAAGTCTGTATGCCATGCAGGCTGCCGCACAGTTATCCGTAATTGATATTTCAAAAGCCCCGAATGATGACATTACGTATCTTGCCGCGTCATTCAATACGCTGGCTTCTACGATAAATAATCTCTTGCGGATTTTCCAGAAATTCGTTTCAAAAGACGTCGTGGCAAAGGCCTACGCCGAACACAATATTGCGCTTGAGGGCAGTCAGCGGGAACTGACGGTGCTGTTTTCCGATATCAAGAGTTTTACATATCGTACGGAAACCCTTGGTAATGAAATTATAGATGTGCTTAACGTTCATTACAACAAAGTAATCCACTGTGTACATGAAGAAGACGGCGTTGTCGGATCAATTATCGGTGATGCCATACTGGCAATTTTTGGTACTCAGAATGCCGATGCAAAGAAATCATGCAGGGCAATAGAAACCGCATGGAAGATTACGAATGTAACGGCCGAGCTGCGCAGAAAGATGATCGAACGGCGTGCAGAAATTGAACAGACGCGCAGGCTTACTGAGGCGGAAGAGAGGGTATTCAAAGCTGTACTTCTTGACGTCGGGGTAGGAGTTGATGGCGGAATCGTTTTCTATGGTAACATCGGTTCTGATGAACATATGGCAAATACCGTAATAGGGGATAATGTTAATTCTGCGTCCCGCCTTGAGGGCCTTACCCGTATTTATCATTTGCCGGTTATCGTTTCGGCATATATTCGGGACGAAACTCAGGCTGTTTCTTCACGGTATCATTTTTATGAAATAGATACTGTCCAGGTAAAGGGAAAAACAGAGGGGAAACATATTTACTTCCCGCTGGATTCTGAACAGTCTGGAGACGGAGAGGAACACAAGTATGAGATTTTTGAAAATGGTTTACAGTCCTATTATCAGGGAAAATGGAAAGCCGCCCATGAATTTTTTGAAAGCTGCGGTCTTGAAGTTGCGCAGGTTTTCCTGGAGCGTATAGGAACTGATGAGGCACCTGAAAACTGGAGCGGAATATGGACAATGACAACGAAATAGCAGTCGGAAAAAAAGAAATTATAAGTCACGAGGCGGAAGTCAGGCTGTTCCTTCGTGAAGAGCTGTTGCCTCTGGAAAAGAGCAGACAGGTCAGTACCTATAATCTTATTACAGAGTATGCAAAGACAAAGAAAAACAAAAATCCGTTTATATGGATTGTTCTGGGTAGCTGTGCTGCTATAGTTGCACTTGTTACGATACTGGTTACGATGCGTCTTTCGGGTCAGAATAAAAAAATTGAAGTAAAAACAGGTGTCTTTAATGATCTGGATATGCGCAGTCTTCTCGGGACGAAAACTCATACGGAGATTACCTGGCTTATTGCAGCAAATAAGACTGCACAGCTTGAAAATGAATACAGCCACGAACTGAAACAGGCCGCTCTTGACCGGGATTCTGACCTGTATGTACTGATGTCCCTGCGGCCGGAGTCCGGGATTGAAGAACAGAAAAAAGACATACTTACCCGTTACAACAAAAGAATTGCGGCTGCTCATAAAAAATATGACGGTCTTATGAAATCGGCTGCGGCAGAAACTGAAGAGGCAAAACAGAAACTCGATTCCGTTGACGCATCAAAAGCAGAAGCTTCAGACTTTGCAAGCCAGGTACAGCAGCATGAACGCAGCTGGCTCGTAAATTCCTATACAGAGACAGTAAACAGTCTGAGATCCGCTCTGCAGCGGAGCCAGCAGAATGATTTTGAACAACAGCGTGCTGCTGTTACAAGGCTTGCTGATAAGTATCAGAAAGAAGTAGATTCTCTTGATCCTGTGCTGACCGATGACAATGCAGACCGTATTATCAGAAATGCGTCCGCCCTGCCGCTCATTTCTTACGATATGTCTGCATATGTAACGTCGCTTCCGCGGGATATACTGACTGATAATTTTTTGTCAGGAATGAAAACTGCCCAGAATCTTTTTACAGATTATAATTATATGCATAAAGCTCTTGCGGCGATTCCCCAGAAACATTCTATGGCCTTATATAAAGACGCAGAAAACCGGTTAATATATCAGATGAGTTCAGAATTCGGTAAGGCATCTGCTTCTCAGATCGACAGCCTGAATCAGACAAGAATCCGGCTGGAACAGGAAAACGGCCAGTTGCAGCAGCAGAATGCTGAATTGAAAAAGCAGGGCCTGGAATTACAGGATAAATACTCCCGGCTTTCGGAAAAATACAGCGGTGTAGCAGACAATACTGCCATGTTTGAAAGCTGGTTTGAAAAACAGGCGGCAGATGATAAGGCTGCCGGTTATATCCTGGAG
This sequence comes from Treponema sp. UBA1798, assembly GCA_002319875.1. Taxonomy (GTDB): domain Bacteria; phylum Spirochaetota; class Spirochaetia; order Treponematales; family Treponemataceae; genus Treponema_D. The sequence continues at coordinate 14,833 of DCFS01000313.1, forward strand.
ATTTCCGGGAGCGACCGGATGAAGGTGTTTCTTGTTTCGTCTGTCCGGGACAGCATGTTTACCTCAGGTTCTGATCTTCCGGTAACTGTTATACATGGGAAATGGAAAAAAGTTACTGCCGGCACGGTTTCAAACAGGAACGGTGTATATTACTTTATACCGGGTGAAGCAGCAGATGCTGCAAAAATTCTTGCAGGGGATAAATTAATCGTGCAGGTACGTTAAGTCACGCAGGTTAAATCCCGGTGACTTGATCAGTATGTCCTGAAAATCACTCCAGTTGCAAAAAAAAAGCTTTGCGTTTATGATAGACTACTATATATTAGTATGATATAACCGTCATAAAAATATTATAGAAAGGATTTTAATGGACGTGATTCAGAAAACTTCCGGTATAATAAGTAATGAACCCCAGGCTTTTTCGCTTATGGTAATTCCTCTCCGTTTAGGAATCGATGTCGGATCGACGACGGTAAAGGTTGTAGCGCTTGGTGATAAAGATGAGATTCTGTACAGTGCGTATGAACGCCACCGCGCAGATATACGGAATACTATAATAACTGTGGTAAACAAGGCGCTGGATTCCCTTTCCACCCGGTGTAAGGCCGGTGAAGACCAAACGGTCAGTATAAAAATTACAGGATCGGGAGGCCTTTCGGTTTCACAATGGCTGAATGTTCCTTTTATTCAGGAAGTCATTGCTGCAACGACGGCTGTCAGAAAAATGATTCCCCAGACTGATGTCGTTATTGAACTCGGCGGGGAAGATGCAAAAATAACCTATTTCAGAGGCGGCGTTGAACAGCGTATGAACGGTACCTGTGCCGGTGGAACCGGTGCTTTTATCGATCAGATGGCGGCTCTTCTTGAAACGGATGCAGATGGTTTGAATGAACTTGCCCGCGGGGCTACGACGATATATCCGATTGCCGCCAGATGCGGTGTATTTGCAAAAACAGATGTACAGCCTCTGATAAATGAGGGTGCCCGGCGGGAAGATATTGCAGCTTCCATTTTTCAGGCTGTCGTCAGTCAGACGATTTCCGGTCTTGCCTGTGGTAAGCCGATCAGAGGAAACGTTGCTTTTCTGGGCGGACCGCTTCATTTTATGGACCAGCTCAGAGAGCGGTTTATCATTACGCTCAAACTAAGCGGGGACGCAATTATAGTACCTGATAATTCCCAGCTGTTTGTCGCAACAGGTGCTGCTTTTTCTGCAGAGCGGAAATATTCGTGTGTCGGAACTGCAAAACCACGGATATTTCCCACTATCAGGGAATTCAGAAAGAGCCTTGAGAATCTCGTCGGTGCAGAACTGAATGAAGTACAGAGGCTTGAACCTCTTTTTAAAGATGAAAAGGAACTTGACGACTTCCGCAGGCGCCATTCACAGGAAAAAGCAAAACGGGGAGATCTCGCTGCAACTAAAGGTCCTGTATTTCTTGGCCTTGATTCCGGATCTACGACGACAAAAGCGGTCCTTACTGATACGGAAGGCCGTATCCTGTGGGATTTTTATGATGTAAATGCAGGTAATCCCGTAGAACTTGCGGTCAGGATACTGAAGGATCTTTATAAACTCCTGCCAAAGGACGTATATATAGCGCGTTCCGTTTCCACCGGTTACGGTGAAGCTCTGTTTCAGGCTGCTCTTGGAGTAGATTCCGGCGAGGTTGAGACTATTACGCATTACCGTGCTGCCGATTTTTTTGTGCCGGGAGTGGAATTCCTTCTGGATATCGGCGGACAGGATATGAAATGCCTTCGTATGAAAGACGGGGCAATCGTTTCCATACAACTGAATGAAGCCTGTTCATCCGGCTGCGGAAGCTTCCTCGATAATTTTGCCCATACAATGGGGATGGATGTTGAATCGTTCAGTCAGCTGGCGCTCCTTGCCAAACGTCCGGTCGATTTAGGAAGCCGGTGTACGGTATTCATGAACAGCAGGGTTAAACAGGCTCAGAAGGAAGGAGCCTCTGTTGCCGATATTTCTTCCGGGCTTTCCTATTCGGTAATAAAAAATGCGTTATTCAAGGTTATAAAGCTGCGTAAGGCCAGCGACATCGGATCTAAAGTCGTCGTACAGGGCGGAACATTTAAAAATACAGCCGTTTTAAGGGCCTTTGAAAAAATAGCCGGTGTCAACGTCTACCGGCCCGATGTTGCAGGGCTTATGGGAGCTTATGGTGCGGCATTGATTGCGCACGATCAGTGGCTTGATCTTACGGCTCCGCGTCCCGGAGATCCGGATCATAAAGAACCCATCGAAATACGTTCCGGTATTGCAACTCTGGAGCAGCTTGATTCATTCCGTGTCGATCTGGAACTCCGCCGCTGCGGTAAATGCCAGAATAACTGTCTGCTTACCATTAATACCTTTTCAACGGATACGCGCGTGCATTCTGTTACTGAAACGGCCAGGGAAGTCCGGCGTTTTGTTACCGGTAACCGCTGTGAACGCGGTGCTGAACTGGGAGAAAATGTACTTGATGCCAGTAATAAGCAGAATACGGTTGTTGAAGGAAGCGAAAACAAAGATCTGCCGAATCTGTTCGACTGGAAATATAAACGCCTGTTTCATTATATACCGCTTCGTGCTGAAGATGCTCCGCTCGGAGATGTCGGTATTCCGCGTGTCCTCAATTTATATGAGAATTATCCGCTGTGGTTCACGTTTTTTACAAAGATGGGATTCCGCGTCCGCCTTTCTCCGCGTTCCACCCGCAGCGTATATGAAAAAGGCCTTGAATCCATTCCTTCGGAGTCCGTATGCTATCCGGGAAAGATTTCTCACGGCCATATAGAATCCCT
>DCFS01000286.1 GCA_002319875.1 Treponema sp. UBA1798
AAATACAGATCCTCAAAAAGGATTTTCCTCCGGATAACAAAGTCAATGTAATCGGATGCATCCCGGAAAAATATGGCCTTCTGCTTGATTCGATTGCCAACGGAAAAAAAATCAGATTTATCAGTCTGAAAACGGAACAGAATAGAACATGATGCGGATTGAAAAGATACTGAACAACAATGTTGCCGTTTCACGTACTGATGACGGAAAAGAAATAATCGTTATGGGCCGCGGCCTGGCATTCCGGCGCAGGATTGGAGACGGAATACCGGAAAATCTTGTTGAAAAGGTCTTTTCCCTTCAGAGTTCTGAAACAACGGAAAAACTACAAAAGCTTGCATCGGAAATACCGCTGGAGCATATCCTTATTGCAGAGGAAATAATCGCGTATGCCGAAAAGACATATTGCAAAAAACTGTATGACGGCATACATATTTCCCTTGCCGACCACATAAGTACGGCGATTGACCGGCAGCACAAAGAAATAAGCCTTAAAAATCCGCTGAGATGGGATATTAAACGGTTCTATCCGGAAGAAAATGCCATCGGAGTACAGGCTCTGGATATCATACAGAAAAAGGCCGGAATACGGCTTGATGATGACGAAGCTGCATTCATCGCAATGCATTTTGTAAATGCAGAGATGAATCAGAATATGAGCCAGATAGTTTCAATGACCCGGATAATGAATGAAATACTTGAAATTATAAAACAGGAACCGGGTATAGAGATGGACGAAAATTCCATCAATTATTTCAGGTTCATTACACATCTGAAGTTCTTTGCACAGCGAATACTGGAAGCAAAAACGAAGGATGATGATGCGCGGGATCTTTATGATCTCGTAAAACAGAAATACAGCCGGGTACTTCCATTAACGGAAAAAGTAGCTTCATACCTTCTTGAACGCTATACCTATATAATGGATTTATCCGAAAAAACATATTTTACCTTACATTTACAGAGGATTATGAAACATACAACGATTTGCATTGCCAGTCCGCTTGATGGAACACTGGTACCGATTACTGAAGTAAAAGATGAAGCCTTTTCGAAAAAGATGATGGGAGAAGGAGTTGCCATACTGCCCGATACAGGAAAAGTGTTTGCGCCGGCTGATGGTGAAGTAGATACGTTCTGTGATACGTTTCATGCAGTAGGCATTCATACCGGAACCGGTGTCGATGTCCTGATTCATATCGGCCGTGATACCGTAAAACTGGGGGGAAAATATTTTACTCCACATATAAAAGAAGGGGATAAAGTAAAGAAAGGGCAGCTTCTTATCGAATTTGATATGAAAGCTATTAAAGAAGCAGGCTATGACATAACGACACCGGTAACAGTTGTCAATACAGCGGAGTTCAGCGCAGTTTATATATCGCAGGGATCAAAAGTTCATACAGGTGATACGATTCTGACTGTGGAGGGAAAATGAAACAGATTGAATACGTTATCCAGGCAGAAACGGGGATGCATGCACGTCCTGCAGGAATGCTGGTAAGTACAGCCGGAAAGTTTTCTTCTATAATTAAAGTCAGCTGCAAAGGCAGACAGGCAGATGCACGCAAACTGTTTGCCCTGATGAAACTCGGCGCGAAACAGAATGACTGCATTCAGATTACCGCAGACGGACCGGATGAAGAAGAGGCTGCCGCCGCACTGCAGGAAACTCTCAAAGCGTATTTTTAAGAGACGGGGGAACCATAATGGACGTAATACAGGGGACTGGTACAAGTCCGGGCATTGCTTCAGGGCCTCTTTTCTTTTACAGGCATCCTGTATTTCAGGCCGGATATAAGAAAGTATCTGATCCTGAAAAAGAACTTGCCAGATATGAAACTGCAAGAAAAGCAGTCGCGGCCCGATATGAAGAACTGTATGAACACACCCTTAAAGTATCCGGAGAAGAAGAAGCACAGATATTCCAGATCCATGGAATGATGCTTGATGACGATGATTTTTCCGGATTTATTACGGACATGATACATACACAGAGTGTTTCAGCCGAATCTGCCGTCTTTGCAGCAGCTTCTCATCTCGAACAGATGCTTAAGGAAAGCGGAGACGACTATATAACAGAACGTTCCGCGGATGTAAAGGAAATAGTAACAGCTCTTCTTGAAACTCTTTCCGGAAAAGTAAAAATACAGCAGATGCCGGACAGGCCTGTCATTCTTTATGCGGATGAACTTTCTCCGTCAGAAACCGTAAATTTTGACCATGATAAGATTCTCGGCCTGATGACGCTGCATGGTTCCGGCAATTCTCATTCGGCAATACTTGCGCGCAGCATGGGGATTCCCGCCGTTTCCGGATTGGAGAAGGCACCGGCGAAGTCGCTTGCAGGGAAAACAGTCATCGTTAACGGAAATAATGGTACGATATACACAGATCCCGACGACAGTACAACAGCACGCTTTACGGCAGAAAAAGATAACGCGCTGCGTGAAAAAAAAGAACTGCAGCTGCTTGTCGGCCAGCCTGACCGGACGCTGGACGGACATGAAATAGAGCTGTTTGCAAATATCGGAAATCAGGCAGAAATAAGGGACGTACTGGAAAATGATGCAGGAGGCATCGGACTGTTCAGGAGCGAGTTTTTGTATCTGGGACGGACATCATATCCCGATGAAGAGATTCTATTTTCAGCATACCGTACTGCAGCCGAAGGCATGCACGGGAAAAAAGTCATTATCAGGACTATCGATATCGGGGCTGACAAAAAGGCAGACTATTTCGGTCTTCCCGGAGAAGACAATCCTGCAATGGGAATGCGTGCAATACGGATATGCCTTACACGTCCGGAACTGTTCAAAACACAGCTGCGTGCCATTCTGAGGGCATCTGTATTCGGCAATCTTGCTGTCATGTTTCCGATGATAATTTCTCCCGGTGAAATACGGAAAGCAAAAGCCATACTCAGCGAAGCTGAACGGGAACTTGCAGCAAAGCAAACAGTTTTTAATGAACATATCGAAACAGGAATTATGATAGAAACTCCGGCGGCCGCGATTATGAGCGATATACTGGCGAAAGAGTGTGACTTTTTCAGCATCGGAACGAACGACCTGACGCAGTATACGCTTGCCATAGACCGGCAGAACCCGGAACTGGCGGATTTCCTCGATACACACCATCCGGCAGTTCTCCGGCTTATCGAAACGACCGTCAGGAATGCACACAGGGAAGGAATAAAGGCTGGCATATGCGGTGAACTGGCGGCTGATCCTGAACTTACGGAAACATTTGTGAAGATGGGCGTTGATGAACTTTCCGTGGCGCCATCCGCTATTCTTCCTCTGCGTCGGCGGATACGTTCTCTCAACATCTCTGTGGCACAAATCAAAGCCGGTTCATGATGACAGGCATATGGTCGGACAGCGCACTTCTGATTGTGAGCTGTTGCGGCGGCAGGGATAACATTCAGGAAATTTCCTGCTGCGCTACCAGACTGCGTCTGCAGCTTAAAGACGTAACGCTGTTCAAAGAGCATGATATACAGAAAATACCCGGAGTAGCCGGCATACTGTTCCGTCAGGGACAGCCGCAGATAGTAATCGGCCTTGATGCCGCGCAGTATTATGATGAACTGAAAAAAGAACTGTAAAACGCCCCGCATTCTGCTTTAATCAATGACTCCTCCGCACAGATAAATAGACACAAACACATTCAGAGTATAGTATATCTAAAGTTCCGGAATATTCACTGTAAGGTTGAACCGGTTTATAAAACTGACATCTTCTGACGGTAATGCAGACAACACAAACAAAAGGATAAAACATGAAAAAAACCATTGCAGGTATAATACTCTCATGCATCAGCCTGTATCTTTCTGCACAAAATATCCGGAAACCTGCAGAGCCCGGAGTTCTCAGAAGACTGAGCCCTGAGGAAATAAAAACTCTGGCGGAAAAAGAAAAACTGCTGCCTTCCGGTCCGGAACTGAAGGCAATGCCGGGCATAACCTTTTCAGACTTGCTGAGGGTCCGCACATCGCCGGGGCTGGAAGCAGAAACGGTGGAAAAACTGCCTTCGCTAACCCCTGTTCTGGTGTACGAAATAAGCGGTACGGGAAAAAAGAAAAACGGCGTTCTCGACCGCTGGCTGCGTATCGGTGATAACCGCTGGATAAATGCGTACTATGTTGCATTATTTCCTTTCTTTACGCGTTCGACCGGCAGGATAGATTCAATTAAGGAACTTACGTGTGACATAACAGACTGCCGGGATATCCGTGAAATACCGTTCCAGCAGTACTGGATCGACAGGAAATCGGGCAAGGTAATTTTTAAGCCATATGAATACGGCGGCGATGGCTATTGTTTTTACGGGGAGCCGGAGCTGCCTGCTGCTGTGGATATACGGCCGGTGGTCTGTCAGGAATGGCTGTCTCTGCAAATGTATGCGACATACGGCAATTTCGACGATTATTACGAAGATTACATGCACTCTTTTCCGCACTCAATTGCAAACTATTACTGTTTTAACAAAGATAAAAGAGACGGCGGCGATCTGTTTTTTTCCATGCAGGAGGAAGGCTGCTCTGATGATTTTTATTATGAAATACTGGGAAAAAACAGGGTTGTCCTGCATTCGTCAGGAAATACAGGCAGGACATATTCATTCGACGTATACATACAGGATTCCCGTACAATGATTTTTGTCGTATACGGCAGTAAGTCTAAAACCCTCTTGTGGATACGCTCAGGCCTGGATTACTATTACGAAGATTTCCTCAAAGGTAAAGAAAAAGTCAGCGCAATAACGGCGAACGATTACGGATATCAGGGCGACAGCCTTCTTATTGAATTGATTAACGGATATGCCAAAAACCCTGAAGACCGGATCGAAACACTCTGGCCGCTTGCAGAGTCCTGTATAACATACGGCTGCCCCGTTAATTACGCTGACTACCGCGGACTTACCCCGCTGCACTACGCTGCCGAACACTGGGATTCCGGACTGATCGAATATCTCGTCCGGAACGGCGGCAATACGGATTTTAAGGACATGGACAGGAAAAAACCTTTCGACCACGTCACGGAAGACCATTGGCCGGATAATGCAACCTCACCGGAAGAAACTAAAGAAACGCTCCTCAAAGCAATGGCGGGCAACACGTTCTGATTCTTTTATGGGAACCTCTGAAAACTTCAGTTTTAGAGGTAACTCTGAAAGTGCAATGTTTTAAGTCGCAATATTACAACGGCTTAAAACCCGGCGGCATCTTGAAAAAGTCGCTGAAAGTGAGTTTTTCGAGGCCCTCTTATATTCATACGCAGAAGGAAAAAAAATGAAAAACCTGATTAAAATAATTTT
>DCFS01000132.1:0-7869 GCA_002319875.1 Treponema sp. UBA1798
GGGAAGACACTGTTGTGTGATCTGATTGATTTTATGCTGCTGAAACAGATTCCTAATAAAAAAGATTTTTTTCTGACAAAAGACGAACGATTTTCGGACTATGTATTTTTTCTTGAAATTCATCTTGATGACAATGAGTATGTCGTTATCAGGCGATCTGCTGGCAATCCGAGTAAGGTCAGTTTCAGAAAATCGTCACAGCCGCTCCTAAGTTTTGATGTTTCAATAACCGAATGGACAAATGATTCCGTGCCGTTAAAATCTGGTGTTGCCCTGCTTCAGAAGTATCTGTCATTTGACGTACTTCCGGAATATTCATACAGAATGTGCATTGATTATTTTCTCCGGCATCAGGCGGATTATAATGATGTTTTTCATTTGTCAAAATACAGGGGCAGCGATGCGGCCTGGAAAGAACCACTTGTAGAACTGCTTGGATATGATAATGCACTGTTAAAGGAAAAACGAAAGATAGAAAAGACTGTTGAAGATAAAAAAAATGAAATTATCTTTCTTTCGAACAGAAGTTCGGCTGATGGAGATAAGGATTCTGTTGCAGCATTGATCGAATTAAAAACTGCAGAAATGAAAGAAAAGCAGGCGCTTTCTGATACCTTTGATTTTTCTAAAGAGGACACAGAAGCACATAAAAATCTGGTTGATACAATAGATGTACAACTTCAGCTTGCAAATACGCAGGAATATGAACTGGAACGTGATATTGAAAAAATATCACGTTCCCTGAATGTGGCAATAAGACAGATTGATGTTAGCAGTATTAAGTCCATTTTTGAAGAAGCGGAAGTGCTTTTCCCGAAAGAAGTGTATATTCAGTTTCAGGATCTGCTTGATTTTAACACGAAAATCTCAACCGAGAGGAATGCATATCTGCAGATACAGCTTTCAGATATGCAGAAGAGACTGCCTGAAATCAAAAAAGAAATACAGACGTATCAAAAACGGCGTCAGGAAGCACTTGCTTTTTTGACAGAAACGAATTCATATGATAAATACAGGGAAATACAGAATAAAATCACTGATCTGCAGTCGCAGATACTCGCTCTTCAATCTCAGTACGATAAAGTAAGCGGCTGGCAGAATGATATTCAACAGCTTAATGCTGATATCGCTGTACAAAATGTGCGGCTTGCAGATATTGTATCCGATACAAATACTATGCTGACTGAAACAAAGCATGCCGCAATCAGAAATTATTTTAACCGGATCATAAAACATATTCTTGCTGTGAATGGTATTATCTCGCTTAATATAAATAAAAACGGAAATATAGATTTTAAAGCACTGGTGCAGAATCCCGATACACTTGGTATTACATCGAAAGACAGCGGATGTTCATACCGGAAACTGCTCTGTATAGCGTTTGATTTGTCCCTTCTGATTAATTATCATGATAAAAAGTTTTTCAAGTTTGCATATCACGACGGGGCTCTGGAAGGTCTGGATGACAGGAAAAAACTGGCATTTATCGCTGAATCACGGAGTATATGTGTACAATACAATCTGCAGCATATCATTACGTTAATTGATTCAGATCTGCCACATCAGGCAGACGGTAAGCTTTTAGAATTTCCTCCGGAGGAAGTATGTCTGACGCTTTCCGATAAAGATACAGCTTCGAAATTGTTCGGTATGGATTTTTAGAACGGTAACCAGGGTGCTTTTCAAAGTCAGACAAATTTTAAAAGTGGCGCAGCTATTTTGAAAAAAGCAGATCCGTATAGGAGGTCATTACTTCCCCGCTGTCACACGGTTTCTGACGTTCCAGTATTTCAATGAATTCCCCGGAACATTCCGGCAGTATGGTTATAATATCCGGATCGAATTTTTTACCGCTGTTTCCTATAACGTATGCAATGGCATCATTAAAATCCCAGGCTTCCTTATAACATCTTTTCTGAACCAGCGCATCAAAGGTATCCGCCACGGAAACTACCCGGCTGGAAAAATTAATTTCAGTCCCTTTTTTATGGAGAGGATATCCGGTGCCGTCCCAGTTTTCGTGGTGTTCCAGCGCTATCCTCGCTGCAATCTTAAGAAAGGGAGAATCAGTCTTGCCGAGAATCTCATATCCGTACAGCGTATGTTTCTGCATAACCTGCATCTCCGCTACCGTGATTTTTCCCGGAGTTGCCAGCAGTTCATCAGGTATCCCGATTTTTCCGATATCATGCAGAGCCGCAGCACTCACGATCATTTCAAAATCCTTTCCCGTATAATGCAGATGATTCAGTATCACCCGGGTAAATTCCGATACCCGCTTGACATGATTTGAAGTCTCCGACAGTTTCATTTCCAGGCTGGCGGCAACGACATCGACAATATTATTGTTCATTTCAAGCAGTTCGTGATTTTTTTCTTTCAGTTCCTGCTGATTTTCGTGCAGTTCCGTTATATTTTTCTCCAGCCTTGCCCGTAAGCGCTCATCAGCTATCTGATTCTGCGCACAAAGCAGCAGAGAAACGAATATCATTCCCAGTCCCGGTATTCTTCTCGATACTATCGAATAGTCCAGCCTGTCTCCTTTCAGGAGCAGCATCGCGATCTCTCCGGACAGCAGCACACATATACAGAAAATAAAGACCAGAGAAATGGTAAGAAATTTTTTCTGCTGCGGGGGAATATCCCGGAGAATGGAAAAATAAGCGAACAGTATCAGGACAGGAACAGAAAGCAGCATGATCAGGCTGCATACAACCATATGCCCCGTAAATATGATTTCCAGAACATCAAGTATAAACATCATTCCGGCGGCACATAATCCGATATTCCGTAACCGCTTATTATAAAAAGACAGGAAACCGAGAAACTGAAACCAGCTGCCCAGCAGTATTACTGTATTGGCGGTAATACGGAAGGCTGCCGGAATACTGCCGGCAAGAAGGACGGACGCAGCTGCAAAATAAGAGGCGTAACCCCACATCCAGAAAGGTTTTACCGGAAAAGTTTTACGGAACGTCTTCCATGTAAAAAAAGACTGGAGAAACGCGAATGCCGTTAAAGACAGGACAACAAAGTAAAAAAACATGAATATATGAATCCAAAGGAAATTTCAGAAATGGTATATTTTGTAATTGAAATGAGTTTACGTTTATTGAAACCGGTTGTCAAGTTATAACAGCACGATTGTGATGCAGAAACGGATATCATACTCCATTTCTGCAGGAAACGCATCAAACTGTCAGAAGGCGCTTTTTTATACTTTTATTCCGCTGTCTCTTTCCCTGATTTCCACACGGCGGATTTTACCGCTTATAGTCTTTGGAAGTTCTTCGACAAATTCGATCAGTCTCGGACACTTGTAAAGCGCGGTCTGCTGTTTTACAAAAGCGAAAATTTCTTCCTTCAATTTTTGTGCAGCCTTGTATCCGGGAGACAATACGATGGAAGCTTTTACCAGCTGCCCGCGTTTTTTGTCGGCAACACCGGTAACTGCACACTCAAGGACGGCCGGATGCTGCTGCAATACACTTTCAACTTCGAACGGGCTGATCCGGAACCCCGAACTTTTTATGACATCATCGTTTCTGCCGACAAACCATATATATCCGTCTTCGTCAAAATAAGCCGTATCCCCGGTATGGTACAAACCACCCGAAAAAGCCTGCGCCGTAAGGGCCGTATCTTTGTAATAACCGGCAAACAGTCCGAATGGACGCTGATCAACATGGATAACGATTTCCCCTGTTTCCCCCGACCGGCACGGAGTACCGTCAGGACCAAGTATATCGACATTATATCCGGGCGCAGGTTTACCCATAGAACCCGGTTTCGGTTCCATACCGGTAAAATTTCCTACTATGACGGTAGCTTCTGTCTGACCGTATGCTTCGAACATCTTCAGTCCCGTCTGTTCGTAAAACCTGTTATATACTTCTGCATTAAGGGCTTCACCGGCAGTCACGCAATAAATAAGGGAAGACAGATCGTATTTCGAAAGATCCTGCCGTATCAGATAACGGTATACGGTAGGCGGCGCGCAAAAGGTTGTAACATGATAGTGTGCCATTCTGCTCAGCAGTCTGTCGGGAATAAAACTATCCATATCGTAGGCAAAAACAGCTGAACCTGCAAGCCACTGGCCATATAGTTTGCCCCAGACAGCTTTTGCCCATCCGGTTTCGGCGACAGTCAGATGCAGCCCGTTGTCTACGACATTCTGCCAGTATTTTGCCGTTACAATGTGGCCCAGCGGATATACAAAATTATGCTGAACCATCTTCGGATATCCGGAAGTTCCAGAGGTAAAATACAGCAGCATAATATCGCTGTTACAGGTTGCGGCATTGCCGGAAGGCCGGGAAAATATGTCACTACATGATTCATATCCGGCATGAAAATCGATCCAGTCTTTGCGGACAGGCCCGACGGTAACAAGTTTTTTAACCGTAGGGGATGCAGGAAGAGATTTTTCTATCTCTTCCTGAACCGCAGGATTATCATACGCTACGATCATTTTTATACCGGCGGCATTGGTACGGTATTCTATATCCTTCTGCAGCAGCTGGTCCGTGGCAGGAACGGCGATCGCGCCGATACGGTGCAGGGCGAGAATAAACCACCAGAATTCATATCTGCGGCGCAATATAAGCATGACAGCATCGCCTTTCCCGATGCCGTGTGATACCAGAAAATTTGCTGTTCTCTGCGACATGGAAGAAAGATCGGAAAACGAAAAAATATGTTCTTCACCTTTGTCATTACACCATACGAGAGCCCGTTTCCCGGGATCTTCTGTTGCATAACGGTCTACGATATCGTATGAAAAATTGAAATTTTCAGGAATCCTGATCTTAAAATGCTCTTTCAGATCTTCATAACAGGAAAAATCCCTGCAGTCTTCTACAAATTCTTTATAAAGTACCATATAGCCTCAAATATTTTTATCATTAAACAGAGCAGTCACAGTTATTGGACAAGAACAGTTAAAGAAAAGTTGCAAAAGAATCAGTTTTTGTTATCCGGCGGGTGTATTTTTCCGCATATGCTGTCACTGGTTACGCCGTCAGAATTTAATCAGAAGATCCCAGAACAGCAGGACCAAATCCGTCCGGAAGCAGTTCCTTCAGGGTCTGTATTTTATATTCTTCCATGCTCTTTACCGTAATGACCGCAAAAGTTTCAGGATCACAGAATTCCATCATTACCTGCCGGCATACTCCGCAGGGTGTACAATAATCCTGTATATGTCCCTCATGTCCGCCGACAACTGCTATAGCAGTAAAATGCATTTCACCTTCGCTCACTGCTTTAAAAAATGCCGTACGTTCGGCACAGTTCGTAGGAGTAAAAGCCGCATTTTCAATATTGCAACCGCCCCAGATTTTACCGTCGCCGGAAAGCAGTGCAGCACCAACCTTCCAGTGCGAATACGGAGTATATGCATAGTGCAGCATGTCCATAGCCCTGGTTATCAGTTCTTTTACGGGAATACCGGAAAAATCTTTCATGCGTTATCCTCCGTTTTGGCAATTTTTACGATGCGGCTGGTACCGAGGCGCATTGCACCCAGCGAGATAAACTTTTCTGCATCTTCGAACGAGGTAATACCGCCAGCCGCCTTTATCCTGACGTTTTTTCCCACATGCTTTGAAAAAAGAGCTACATCTTCAAATGTCGCCCCTGCAGTGGAAAAACCGGTACTCGTCTTGATGAAATCCGCACCGGCTTCCGTAACAAGACTGCACATTTTTATTTTTTCCTCTTCAGTAAGAAGGCAGGTTTCTATTATGACTTTAAGTATTTTTTTACCGCAGATATTTTTCAATTCCGCTATCTCATTCTTTACATACGCATAGTTTCCTGCCCGGAGTTCGCCTATGTTGATCACCATATCGATTTCATCGGCTCCATTCGTCAATGCATCTTCCGTTTCATATTTTTTTACGGCAGTGGTCGCATAACCGTTCGGGAACCCGATAACCGTGCAGATTTTCATACGGCTGCCGGTATAGTCTTTTGCCTGTTTTACATAACAGGGAGGAATGCATACCGACGCCGTTCCGAATGTTATTGCATCATCACACAACTGTTTTATATCGTCCCAGGTAGACTGCTGCCTGAGCATCGTATGGTCCACGTATTTGAACACATCCTTTCTTTCCATCGTTATTTCCTTTTCTCCTGATCCTGTTTTATCAGAGCGCGTACGGCTTCAACAGCGGTACGTATGGCTTCGTCAGTATCGTGCGCAACAGGATTATCCATTCCCTTTGCAGCACGCTCCTGGTTAGCCATAACAAGAAATACTGAACCGCAGCGTACGCGCAGAAACTGTGCGACTATAAACAACGCGGCGCTCTCCATTTCAGACGCGAGACACCCCATGCGCAGCCATGCCTGCCATTTGTTCAGCAGATCATAGCTTACCGGCTTTATTTCCGGCGAATGCTGACCATAAAAAGAATCCTTGCATTCTACCACGCCCACGTGATAATTGTACTTCTCTTTTTTCGCTGCAGCAACGAGCGCATTAACAACGTCAAGATCTGCAACAGCGGGATATTCTACAGGAGCGTATTCTTTCGAAGTACCTTCCATACGGACCGCACCGCTTGCGATTACCAGATCGCCCCCCATTACATCAAGCTGCATACCGCCGCAGGTACCGATGCGGATAAAAGTATCTGCACCGCATTTTACCAGTTCTTCCATCGCGATGGCAGAACTGGGGCCTCCGATTCCGGTAGAAGTAACGCTTACCGGCACACCGTCAAGAGACCCCGTATAAGTAACAAATTCCCGGTTATCGGCAATAAACCTTGAATCATCGAAATACTCTGCAATTTTTACGCAACGTTTGGGATCTCCCGGCATAATCACGTAGCGGCCGACTTCTCCTGCCGCAACCTGAATATGGTACTGCTTACTCTGATCTACTGAATAATTAATCATATTTACCTCGCCTGTTGAAAACATTCTCAATTTCGGATATTCTATGAATCTCGTTGTGCAGTTAATCTGCGCAGCTTTGATCCATTAGCTCAGCTGGATAGAGCGGCTGCCTCCTAAGCAGCAGGTCGTGCGTTCGATTCGCATATGGGTCATTACGGCTATCATAGATGTAATCAATAATCCCGCTGCAAACAGTGGAGTAAAAAGCCTTCCGCACGAATAGTCCTGCTGTCAGTGATATATTACAAGGAATGTCATATACACAAGATGTATCTCCGGAGTAAATTGAAATCCAACAATATCGCCTTCTTCCCTGAGATATTCCTTCTGCTTGTCACGCCAGGCCTCAAGATTTTCATCTTCCCCTTCCTGCTGCGCCATTTCCCAGGTTACGTCTTTGAACGGTATAACAGAAACGCCGGTTACTTCTATAACACACCGGCCATCACCGTTACGGTCTACCACAACGTATAATTCGCCCGATACAGGCAGAGGTTCATTATCTATTCCGTATGTTGCATAACTTGAAAAAGCAGCCGTTTTTCTTCCCGAAAGAACAAGCGTAAGCTGTTCGTTTCCCGTAAAACCGCGGGATTCAAATGAAAAATCACCGGCACAACGATCTCCCTGATCCCGTCCTGTGTCTTTCAGGAATTTTGCCCAATAAACATCAGCATCCATTTCAACGGCTCCTTATGAGCATCAATATAAAAGCAATAATAAAAAAAAACGCCGGTACGATCGTAAAAAAAAGCAGTACGACAGGAACGCTGCAGAACGTTACCGTGCCGGGAGAAATAATCCCCAGATCCACCATCATAGTAAAAACAATCCCTGAATACGATGTAATCGCACCCGCTACAAGCGACATCCATGCAGGATCACGGGTCTTCGACCACAAGAGAATTGCCAGAAAAGCGGTAACACCACCTAAAACCAGTTTTATCCCATATAATA
>DCFS01000132.1:8218-10676 GCA_002319875.1 Treponema sp. UBA1798
ACTATTGAAGGTTGTTCATATACAGGGCTTATAACCAGACCGCAGTCCAGACAATGCAGTATGAAATCGCGATATTTCTCTTTTGGAATTTCCGGAATGAGATACGGTCCATGGCGTTTCCAGTATTTTGTAACGACCGTATCATATATAAACCAGTTTTTTTCTTCACGGTCCTGCAAAGCTGTAATCATATCATACAGGCTCCGCGTAACGGCAGCTGAAACAGGAGCCGGAACACGTTCGGTTTTATATACAGCAAACGCGGCATCTGCTTCGGGTGATATTTTTACTGCAACAATCCAGATATACGGAGTCCACGGCAACGGAGGTTCGATAATTACGGAACCGACGGACTTCCAGTCAATCTGTTCCTGATTCCATGGCCTCCAGAACGATGTACTTTCGGGAAAAGCAGCAATTGCAGCTTTCAAAGCAGCTGTTTTGCTTGTATAGACCGCTGCCCTGCGGCCGGATGCAAGGAGATCACATACCGCTTTTGCGATACGGGCAGTGTAATCAGTATCAAAACTTCCTGTAATTCCGCGGTTCAACACATTCTTAAAAACCGTGAATGCGTTTCCGCCGCCCCAGCCAAGAATTGCACGCCCCCCCTCCTGATAAAGATCGGTAAGACGGACTCCTTTCCGGGTATACAGAAAACAGCCCCGGGCACGCTGTACGGCTCCATACCGCTGCGAAATTTCCGAAGCAAGAAAATCAACTTCTTCCATAATATAAACCCAGTATAACAGATTTTGAAGAAGTATGCCACATAACTCTTACTACAGAGTGTTGCCGGCATTATATCCAGCTTTCCCAGACCTCAGGTTCGTACCCGACCGTGGCGGCCGTCCTGCCATTACGAACTACCGGCATGCACAGAAGCAGCGGATTTTCCAGCAGTTTCTGAACTTTATCGTCGTTATCAAGATATGCTATGGAAGCGTAATCCCTGCTTTTCGTGTCAATAAGTGACTCTACGGCAGCAGATTTACTGCCGGACGTTCCTGAAAGACACGCTATGACGGAATCCAGTTCGCCCTGGCTTATACCTTTTTCCCTGAGATCTACCAGCTGGAACGCTATTCTCCTGTCTGTAAACCAGCGTTCCGCCTTTTTCGTGTCAAAACTCTTTGCAATTCCGAATATCTGAATCATACAGCAGATAATGCACGTGAAAGAATAATAAATCAATAACCCCGCCGACTGCACACACTTGACAAAAAATGAACCGGCAGTTAATCTAACACTGTTTATTTAACAATGTTAATTAAACAGTGTTGATATTACAGATCAAAAAAGAGGCATACTATGAGGGCTGCGAATCCTGAACTGGAGCAGAACATAAAAAAAGGAACGCTCGAATTACTTATAAAGAAAGAACCTTATGAAATCGGCATGCGCGATATCGCACAGATCTGCGGTGTATCGGCTGCAGCAATCTATCATTATTATAAAGATAAAGATTCTCTGTTCGAAGCGGTGAAACTGGACTGCCTGGCGGACCTGAAAACCTGTCTCGGGAAACGTATAAGCGAAAAAGAGGAAACCCCGCTAAAAGCAAAAGCGGCTCTTGAAGCTTTCCGGGACTGGAGTTTTGACAATCCCCAGATTGCCTTACTGGTTATGGGTAAACTTAAGGCAAACACGACAGCCAGCAGAGAAGAACTGAAAGCGTATTACGAATGCAATGAAACAGGACTGCAGCTTTTGGAACAGGGAATCAGAGAGGGCTGTGCCGTTTCCGATGATCCCCGTCTGGATACAGCCGTTCTGATTTCAGGCCTGTGGGGAACGATTGAAGCGATTCTGTTAAAACGGGCAGATCCTGCATACTGGAACAGCGGAAAGGCATATACAGACCGTTATATCACGATTTGTATGGGTATTTTTTTCCCTCATACACAACATTTCTAAAACTAAAAAATACACAGATCCTATTGGAATTAATTTCAGGAGAAAAAATGAAAATTACAGCTTTCTCTATAATGGCAGGTATGCTGATCTTATCGTCATTTACCTTAGCAGCAGAAGATATGAAAAAGGCAAAGGGCTGGGGGTTTTCCAGCGTTACGGATTTCGCCTATTATCCGGAATCAGATTTTGTTGCCGGAGGCACTCATTTTGCACCTGTTACGGGGGCATACAGCAAAACTGAGTTCCGTACGACGATTCACGCGAAATATACACTGCCGGTACCATTCAACGACAACTCGCTTTTTTCCGGAAACAGCATTGTTTTCGATACGGCACTGGAACTTACACCACTGTCTGTAATGCCGGAATTTTCCGTATCATTTACACCTGTAGCTTTTTTCAATTTTTCGGCAGGCGGCATGGCAGGAAGCGCATGGCAATTTTCCGGAGTACACGGACTTGCCGGCTACGACAGTAAAAATCATAAATATACTGACGAAAAAGGATTTCAAACCTGGCTGTATAAAACATGGGTATGAAG
>DCFS01000028.1 GCA_002319875.1 Treponema sp. UBA1798
TTTTGTGTTTACAATGACGAAAGACGGCATTGTAACCATTCCTTATGGAAAAAACGCCATAGGGACAAATACCTTTCACCGGTATCTGTCTTCGATACGCAGGATACGGATTCCTTCGTCGGTAGCCGCCATAGAGAACGGAACTTTCGGGTTACAGGGAGAATACGACAACTTCGCTGTAGAGACTGATAAGGGGAGCTTCGCCGGACGCTGGGCCCGCGGAATGCGCTTTCCCGTAACCGTATGGCACCGGCACCGGGTGACGACCAATCTCCGGCTCCGGGAAACGGAAGATCTGTCGGGACCGGTTCTGGTAACGATGCAGCAGGGTGCTAACGTAAAGATCCTTCATACAGGCAGAAAGGAAACGATAGACGGTATTTCCGGTGACTGGGTACAGATCGAAGTACAGGCCGGTTCCATGGACAAGACAGGCAATACTATCCCTCCCGGTACGGAAGGCTGGTGCTTCAGCGGGTATCTGCAAGCCGCTGATTAGCGGGGAAGGAATACCGGAATTAAGCCGGCGTGTCCTTATTTTCCTGCTGAAAATATAAAGTCATAAGTTTTGCCGTCAATATTTAAGCATAAGGTATACTCTTTTGCAGAATAATACGGAATCACAAGTAATCCTGTTTCGCTTGTATGTGATTCGATATCATTTGGTTTTAAAAGCAGTTTTTCATAAGTTTTCCAATTGGCAGCTTTTATGTTTTTCAGTTCCTCCACATCTGATGGATCATATCCGTATTCTTTTTGCAGAAAGTCCTGATAATTCATTACCTGCTTTTTTATATTCCCTGTGTACACATATGACTGCTGGGGAATAACCCGTAGTATCTGTTTACTGTTGTTACCAATAAATACCGTAAAATACAGGTACGTATGCATTTCGATTTTAGTTATTGTTTTACAATATACGGAAACAGCTACCTGTTCATCCTGATACATATTTAAATAAGTATCTTCGATTATTTTACTTGTGTGCCCGTTTTGTTGAACAGGCTCCAGATTCAATACCGGATATTCAGGTACAGAGGAACATGCGGCAATTATCAATGCAGATATGATTGTCAGAATCAGGATAAGGAACTTTTTCATATATCTCTCCACTACACGTAATAATAGTATAAGTGGTGGCAGCAGAAACTGTCAAGTTTTTGTTGCCGGTATACAGGCGTGAGCGCTGATTCACCCGGATCACTGCTTAAAAATTACCGGGAGGCTCACTGCGGTAATCTATACCCTGAATTTACCAACGGACTCTGTTACCTGACGTATGCTGTTTCTGTTTTCAAGACTCATGCCGGCAATTTCTTTGACGGAACCGGTTATCTGTTCTGCACCTGCAGACATTTCATTCATACCGTGTGTCATTTCCTGTATCATACCGGATAGTCTGCCGATATCATTCATGATTGTTCTTGTATCTGACAGCAGTTGTGATGATCCTGTTTTTACGTCGGCTGTTATATCATTTATTTCCTTTATAGCACCCAGCATTGCGCTGCCACCCTCGGACTGTTCCTTCATGGCATTCTGTACGATAACATTCTGATCCTTTACAGTCTGTGTCAATTTAAAAACCGTATCGAACTGTAAAAAGGCGGTAGAGGATGTTTTATAAACCGAATCGATTGCTTTTTTTAAACCGGCGAGGGCATCAGAAATATTTTTCCCCTGGGAACTGGAGTCTTCCGCCAGTTTGCGTATTTCATCGGCAACGACGGCAAATCCTTTTCCTGAGTTGCCGGCATGGGCAGCCTCTATCGCCGCATTCATTGCAAGCAGACTTGTCTGTCCGGCAATAGTCTGAATCATTTTACCTGCCTCAATCAAACCTTCAGACCCTTTTATCATCGAATCGAACAGAGGATTCACAGCATCAATACCTTTTTTCCCGTTATCAGCTGCTGCCGTCAAATCTTCCATTGATAAGGAGTTTTTACGCAGAATATCGGAGACAGAGCGGATGTTGCTTACCATTTCTTCTATAGAGGCTGATGTTTCCGTTACGTCCGCAGCCTGTGTTTCTATCCTTGTATTCAGATTTTCTATCTGTTTTTCCATACCGGACAAAGTTTTCTGCATTTCAGCCATATCTTCAGCCTGTCTGATGCTCTGGTCCTTCATTGATTCTATGGTACCGGTAATATGACTGAGCGATTCTGACGTTTCTGTCATGTTATCTGTCAGATTTTCTCCGATCCGGGTAAGAGCAGCTGTTTCATTTTTGACAGAGAGAATCAGTACTGCAATTTTTTCAATTGTTTTATTCAGGTAAAGCCCGATGCGCCCTATTTCATCCTTTCCTGATATGTCCACCCGCCGGGTAAGGTCACCTTCTCCCTCTGCCATATCTTTCATGCGGGCAAGGGTACGTTCTGCCGGTTTTGAAATCGATATGCTGATCAGAATACTGACTATGGAACCGGACAACAGAACTGCAATCAGGATGCCCGTCAGTAGTGCGGCCGATTGTCTCAATAATGAACCGGTCTGTTCTTCTATTGTTTTACTCTGTTCATTTGCACGTATTACGATCTGGTCTATGTAGTGACGATGTTCCTGGTATGCACTTTCCAGCGGACCTGAAAGCAATTCTTTTGCTTTTTGCTGGTCCCCTGTATCTACCGCAGGCAGGTAATCTTTTTCAACTATTTTATAGAAACTGGTTGCAGCGTTATACGCTTTTACGACCATAAGGTCCCGTATTTCTCCATCCGGAAGATTTTGTATCCATACTTTATGGCGTGTTTCGTATTCCTCCTGAAGTGTTGCCAGGTATGCTTCCAGTTTTTTCCTTTCCGCCTGATCGCGTGTTTCAGCAAGCTGATATACGGTAAGATATGATTCAATAATATATTCCGGAGGAGGCAGAATATCAGCTACCAGATCTTTGTTCATGATAATCTGCGAATAGGTTTTACCGGTAACTTTGACTGAATTAAGGGTCAAAAATGAGATAACGGCATACAGCATCAGACCGGCAAGGAAAATACAAAGCAACAGAATAAGCTTAGTACGCAGGTTCAGTCTGTTCAGGAAAGACATAGTATGCCTCCCGGTTTTGAACTAATCAAAATCCGCTTTTTTTAATATTAAAGACGTTTCCAAAAGTCAGATGAGCTTTAAGAACGATGTTTGAATTTATCGTATATACACTCTTTCTGCTTTTATGACATTACATATAAAAAATACTACAGTGTCTTTTATAAAAAATCAATCGCATTAAAGAAAATAAAAAATTATGTTTACTGTCAATTTCCTATTGACTATATTATGAAAAAATGTTCTCTGCCGGCGTTATGCGGCTGCCTGCTGATGAGACACGGTTATGTACTGCAGAAATGCGGTTGCCTGCTGGCGGGACGCGGCCCTCTGTGGCAAGATAGATGTCG
>DCFS01000086.1:0-303 GCA_002319875.1 Treponema sp. UBA1798
TCTCAAAACCTACTCCGGCATTCGTCGTTGCAGACTGTAAGCGGGCTGTATACAGGATACCTGCCAGACTCGCCATAGCAGCTGTTGTTACCATACTGAACAGTATAATGTTACTGGAATTTATCCCGCTCAGTTCGGCTGCTTCCCGGTTACCGCCTACTGCATAGATATACCGTCCTAATACGGTATTGGTCGTAAAGAAATGAAAGACTGCCACGATTACAAGGACGATCACGACAGTCCAGGAAAGCCCGTTATAGGTTGCCAGTTTCCATGTAAAAAAAAGGATAAGCGCCGACATAA
>DCFS01000086.1:606-4391 GCA_002319875.1 Treponema sp. UBA1798
ATATCCGCAGGAAGATCCGAAAGGTTGTATTTTTTCCTCTGGTTACGTGCCTTCATGGACGAAATAATAAACAGAATGACAAGCGCAATTCCGCAAATTACCGTCAGCAGGTGGAAGTTGTCATTGCTGTCGATATCGGGAATAAAACCGTTGCCCAACGCGTTAAAAAGTTCATTCTTTACGATAATCGTTCCCGTACCTTCCGTAACTCGTAACAATGCTCCGCGGAACAAAAACATACCGGCAAGAGATACGACAAAGGCGGGGACACCGAGTTTTGCGACGACAAAGCCCTGATACAAACCGATACATATGCCTACACAGAGAATCAGCAGGATAACGACCGGTACCGGCATGGACGGGAATTTCATCATAAGCATTGCCGCAATAGCTCCGGTAAATCCGGCCACATACCCTACAGAAAGATCTATCTGAAGCAGAATCAGAACGAGCGTCATGCCGCAGGCAAGAACCGCAATATACCCTGTCTGATCAAACAGATTGCTCAGGTTACGCGCAGACATGAATATGCCGCCCGTTGTAATCGTAAAAAACAGCATAATAACCAGCAAAGCCATATACATACCTGCTTCGCGTATATTTTTCTTTATAATCCTGAAATCCATACTAGTTTACCTCCATAAAATCAGTGAATCGTTGCCATACGCATGACTGCTTCCTGGGAAGCGTCTTTACCGCTTATTTCACCGGTAATTTTGCCGCCGCTTACAACGTAAATGCGGTCACTCATCCCCAGGACTTCAGGAAGTTCGGAAGATATCATGATAATGCTGATGCCCTGCCCTAACAGACGGTTTATCAGCTGATAAATTTCATATTTTGCCCCTACATCTATACCGCGGGTTGGTTCATCAAGAATGAGTATACGCGGTGCAGCCATGAGACTCCGGGCCAGTGAAACCTTCTGCTGGTTACCGCCACTCAGTTTTCGTACGGCAGAATCGATCGAAGTAGCCTTTACGCCAAGTTCCTCCGCGTATTTTTCAGCAGCCCTGATTTCTGCATTTTTGTTGATAACACCCCCTTTTACCAGCTGTTCCAGAGATGAAATCGTTATGTTTGTTTTTATATCCTGATCAAGAATAAGCCCGTCTTTTTTTCTGTCTTCGGTAACATACAGGAATCCGGCTTTTATCGCATTCTTCGGATGCCGGAATCTGGTTTCTTTCCCGTCAATAAACAATTTACCGTCAATCTTATATTTCCGGGGATTTCCGAACAGGCTTAACGCCAGTTCACTCCGCCCCGCCCCGACCAGTCCTGCGAGACCGACTATTTCTCCCTTCCTGAGCGTTATGCTGACATCAGTCAGAATCTGTCTGGCAGCTGTATAGTCGTATGCATTCCAGTTTTTTACTTCAAAACAGATATCGCCAATATTCCGTTCCTTTCTGGGCGGGTAAATATTTTTTATTTCACGGCCGACCATATATCTGATCATGTCATTTTCGTTCAGATTTTCACGGTCAATAGTTATAATGGTTTTACCGTCACGAAGAATCGTAGTAGAGTCTGCAATACGCATAACCTCAGACAGTTTATGCGATATCATGATGCAGGTAACGCCATCCTGTTTCAGCTTTAATATCAGATTCAGGAGATTGTCGCATTCATCTTCACTCAAAGCGGCGGTCGGTTCGTCCAGAATCAAAAGCCTTACGTGCCTGCTGAGCGCTTTTGCTATCTCTATCATCTGCTGAATACCGACTCCGAGACTGCGCACCTTTACTCCGGGATCAAGCACGAGTCCGATCCTGTCCAGCACATCTTTTGCTTTTACGATCGTTTCATTCCAGTCCATTGTTCCGTTTTTCTTTCGCAGTTCGTGTCCCAGAAAGATATTTTCATAAACGGTCAAATCGGGAATAAGTGCCAGTTCCTGATAGATAATCGCCAGTCCCTGTTCTTCGCTGTCATTTATTTTTTTATACTGCTGTATTTTTCCATCAATAATAATGTCGCCCGTATAGGTTCCGTATGGATAGACGCCGGAAAGAACTTTCATCAGCGTAGATTTTCCGGCACCGTTTTCTCCAACCAGGCAGTGAATTTCTCCCTTTCTGACTTTAAATGTAACATCGTCAAGGGCTTTTACTCCCGGGAATTCTTTTGTAATATGGGACATTTCAAGAATAATCGTGTTATCCAACTCAGCACTCCCTCTCTCTATACAAAGAAGGATTACCGGTCTACCGGTAATCCTTTAGTACTGTCTATCCAGTTTATTTCTTCAATCCTGTCAGTTTGTCTGCAGTAATGTAGCCTGAGTCAACCAGCAGTTTCACATTATCTTTGGTAATAACGGTCACTGCAGTCTGTTTAGCGGGCACATCTCTGGAACCGTTATTGTAGGATCCCGTCGTAACCGGTTTTTTACCGGCAAGGATGGCTGTTGCCATTTCTATAGCATCATGGGCAAGCGTCTTCGTATTCTTCCATACGGTCATTGTCTGTTTCCCGTCAATGATGTACTGAACCGAAGCCACTTCGGAATCCTGCCCGGTAATCACATATCCGGTTACAGCAGGATCCTTGGCAAACTCATCTGCAATGGAGCGCGCCGTTCCATCGTTCGGAGCAAGAATAAAGCACTGTCCTTTGTCTTTGGCAGAAGCCATAGTCAGGTTATCAGCAGCTTTCTTTTTTGCTTCATTGAAATCCCAGTTTGTCGTAATCTGATTTATAATAACAGATTCTTCATCATGGGCAAGTTTTGCTTTTCCCTGTAAAGCGACAGCTTTATCAGAATTACGGATGACAAAAGTACCGTCTGCAATTTTCGGCTGAAGGATGTTCCATGCGCCCTGGAAAAACAGGAACGCATTATTATCCGATGAAGCGCCTGCATACAGATAGAGAGAATTACCTTTTGATCCCGGCGTAACGCGGTCAAGCAGGAATTTTCCCTGTGCCTCACCAACAGCGACAGAATCAAATGTCACATAATAATCAACCGCTTTTGTATCAGTTATAAGACGGTCGTAGCAGATAACCGTTACTTTATCTTTTTTCGCGGCTTCAACAGCGGCTGCAGCAGCGGCTGCATCCTGCGGACAGATAATAAGGACTTTTATTCCCTGATTCAAAAGGGCTTCAACATTCTGTTTTTCTTTCCCTGAATCTCCCTGACTGAACAGGAGCGAAACACCGGCTTTACCTTCCAGCTCTTTCTTAAACTGGTTTTCATCCTGTATCCAGCGGGGTTCATCTCTGGTAGGAAGAACAATGCCGACCTCAACTTTTGCTTCTTTTGCTCCTCCGGCAAATACGGTCGAAGCGGCCATACACAGAATACTGACTGCAACTGCTGCCCGTGCGATTTTTTTCATATAATCCTCCGTAAATAAAACTTTCCCGTATCCGGACAACTTGCTATCGTCCGGACTACAAAAACAGTATATCTGTCTTTTCAGAGGTTTAAGAAAGTATTTTCTGCATTAAATTAGTAATTCAGGTATCAGAGCCACTGCCTGCCAGCGTATTTTCCTGATCCGGTCTGTATTTATTTAACCTTGTTTTTTTACTATATCGGTGCGGTACACTTCTTCGCGGGTATGGAACCCGCTGTCAATAATTATTTTATCCATATTCTGTTTCGTAACCGTTACCGGGTCCAGACGAATCACCGGAACATCAAGGAGTCCGTTATTCATACGATCGGAAAGTATTTTTCCCTCATGTTCGGGAAACGATGTACGATACGCGGCAAAGGCATATGCATTTTCAGCAGCCTGTTTTGCAAGTACGGTAATGGGCTTATAAAC
>DCFS01000086.1:4744-10968 GCA_002319875.1 Treponema sp. UBA1798
TTCTGCCAGTGCATGCAATACGCTTTCAGCAACCGCATCGTTTCCGCAGATAACGGCATCCGGGCGTATACCGCTGTCAAGAAGTTCTGACATCTTATGATATGCAAGATCAAAATTCCAGTTATCCGTATAATATTCTGACAGAAGCCTGATCCCGGAATAACGGGAAAGCACTGCATGAACGCCTTTAGTTGCCATCAGCATATTGTTATCTTCCTTCGGGCCATATATGCAGACATAGTTACCGGACGGAACCCTGGAGACGAGAGATTCTGCCATAAGTTCCCCCATACGCTGACTGTCGATAGTAATATACAGCGAGATATCGGCGTTACGGATCAACCGGTCATATGAAATCACAGGAATGCCACGTGTTTTTGCAATCTTCAGTGTATCGGTCAGCGAATCAGCCTCTTTTGGAACAATAACCAGGACGTCGACCCCTTTATCGATAAGATACCGTATCTGGCGGTTCTGGTTTTCGGCACTATTGCCTGCCGTCTGTACAATGACATCTGCGCCGAGATTGTTTGCCGTCGCTATAAATATATCACAGTCCCGCCGCCATCGTTCTATAACGAATGTATCGATGGAAAACCCGATGACAAATCTGTTTTTCTGTTCCGGGGAAGGACTTTTTTTCACAAGTCCATGGGATCTGCAGGAAATTATACCTGTCAGTACAGTCAAAAAACAGATATTTCTGTAAAGAATTCTGCATATTTTTTCCATAGTCCCCCTCCGGTTCATTCTTTATTTATATTTCCCCGGACTGACTGCCGGTATTCCGTAGGTGTCTGTCCCGTAAACTTTTTGAACAGTTTACTGAAATAATTCTGATCATTGTAGCCTGCCGCAAACGTGACCTCCTTTACCGTCATCAGAGAGGTCCGCAGCATTTTCTTTGCACGATCCAGACGTACGGATGTTACAAAATCCGTAAAGTTTTCACCGGTACTGGTACGGAATAATCTGCTCAGATAGGCCGGATGAACGTGAACGGCCTCAGAAACCTTTTCAAGCGAAACAGCTTCGTCAATATGGCTGCACACATATCCGCGGACCTTTTCGATCAGTGGCGGGAACTGCGCCTGCTGCACAGCTCTGAATACCTGTACGCATTCAGCAAGGCATGATAAAACATACCGCTGTAAATCGTCACTGTTTCCGATAGCAGCGAAAGAGTCATAGGTATTACTGAATGCATCCAGTCCGCCAAAACTGTGATCAGAGTCATATGCAGCGTTGCGCGCCAGCACGAGCAAACCGAAGAGCAGATTTTTGATACGCAGCAGATCATTATCATAATAGTTCCGGAAAATTTCCATGGCGGACGCAAACAGATTTGAAACACTCTGGATATCTCCGGCCTTTACCCGTGCAAGAATCCTGTTGCACCATTCCGTAAGACTGCTCTCAGACGCCGGACGATTTTTCTCTCTGTCACCGAAAAAAGCCACACCGGATACTGATTCCTGAATGCCTCCGAGCGCCGCGACTGACTGATTATATATCTGTACTGACGTGTCCAAATCAGAAGAAAGAGAGCTTACCCCGATCTTTATACCAGCGGAAATAGTCAGCGACAGCTGACGGTACAGAGCGTGCACAAAAAGCCGGTATTTTTCATCATTCATCTCTTCTGCAACCGGGAAAAAAACAACAACACGGTTTATCATTAACGGGCCAGTCACACATTCTGCATAAGCCGAAAGCTGACGATGCAATTCCGTATATAAAGGGAAACGGTTTCCGGCAGTAATACGGGGCAATTCAAGTGTACAGAAAAAAAATCTGGTCTGCCCAATACCGAAATAGTTCAGATATGTTCCGACATTCTTATGCTCTTCAACAGGGTAGATCAGCGAATAAATGAAATCGCTTTCCACGATAGGCGCCATTGCATTCAGTTTTTCCCTGATTTCAAGATCATTTGCCATTTTTCCGTTTTCGGAATCGACAATACTCATAGCGGAACGGACTGTCTGGGCAACAGTCGTGCGGTTTACCGGTTTCGTCAGATATTTAAAGACCCCCAGGTCTACCGCTTCCTGTGCATACTGAAACCGGTCAAACGCGCTGAGAATAATTACGACGAGTCCGGGATTAAACTGCTTTATTTCCCTGACCGCTTCAAGCCCGTTAACCCCCGGCATATTGATATCTATAAAAGCAATATCCGTTTTACGTTCCCGGCACAATTTTACTGTTTCACTGCCGTTTCCCGCGGAAAAATACTGGCATTGTCCGGGGAAATCATGATCTATAATAAATCCGAGAGATTCTATTACAATCGACTCATCATCTGCCAGGAGAATATTATACATGAGGTATCCTTATGGTAAAAATCGTCCCCGTGCCGCCGGTTGAAATATCCGTATTATCCCGGATATCAAATATTTCCCTGCTTTTGTAAAACATCCGTAAACGTGAAATAACGTTTCTGAGTCCGATTCCATTACCGGAACTCGTTTTACCGCTTTCTGCAATATCAGGTATTTTAATTTTTTCCGGCCATTCAGTATCATCCACCGGCAGATCAGGTTCCTCTATAATGTACTTTCTGATGTTTGCAGGGAAACCGCTGCCGTTATCAGATATATCTATCCATATACCGCCGGATCCATCGGGAGCATCGTAAACATGAAGTGTAATGATGCCGGACTTTTCTGCTTCAGACAAACCATGACGGATGCAGTCCTCAACAAGCGGCTGAAGAATCATACCGGGCACGGGAACAGAAAGGTTCAAACTGTCAACAATTTTATGGAAAGTAAACTTGTTTGAAAAACGGACTTTCATGACATATATATAATTATCAACGAGCGCTATTTCTTCGCCAAGCGTCGATTCCCGGTTCTGATGCTGTATGTTATAGCGGAAAAAATCGGCCGTCTGTTCAATAAAATAGCTTGTTCTGTCTGCACCTTCCATCATGGCCAGCTGCATGCCCGTATTAAGCGTGTTAAACAAAAAATGAGGATTTATCTGAGACTGCAGGGCTTTCAGCTGAGCATCCTTATACAGTGTAGTCATATGTATTTCACGCTCACGAAGTTCTTTCTCTTCTTCGGCTTTAGTCAGGATAGTAGAAATATATTCGCGGATACTGACAATCATACGGTTAAAAGCCCTGCATATAGTACCGACTTCATCCCGCGCTTCTACCGCAAACAGCGGTATATCAAAATTACGTTCCGCAAGCTCATTTGCCACTTTCGAAATTTCTACGAGAGGCCTGGTAATTGTAGTAACCTGCCTGACGATCCATAAGAAGGCCAGGCAGACTACGATGAGCAGGAGAAGGATACAACTCTGGCGTGCATGCGTAAAAATAACTTTCTTCGCCGTATAATTGACTATATTTCTTTTAAAATAAAGCGCATTCAATTCGTTTACTGCAGCAGAAAGATAGCTGTATGTCTGTTCGGCAAGAAAATACTGCTGATCTGCGATACCGGAATTGTTGGCACGTCTGGCGGACAGAGCTCTGTCCGCATAGCCAAGAAACGAATGAACCATGCGCATTATTTTATACTCAAGGAACAGAACTGCATCTGATGAAGGTTTCTGATGCAGTTCTGTCGTGAGAAGATCAAGTTTTGAACGATAGGTATAGTAATTGTCAATGCTCTCAAAAGAGCGGACGTTCATATATGTTTCCAGTGAAGTTTCCGTACGAAGCAGCACTGAAGAATACTCATCAAGCGCGACATTTGAACGGTATGAATCAGCAACAGATGACATAATCGAAGAAACTGAAAACATGACATACATAAGGAGTATACACATTACGCTGACGGTAATAACAAACGACGTTATAAGCCGGCTGCGGATTGTTCTGTCATGCACTGCCATGTTTTTTCCCCGTAATGACGCGAACGGTAACAGTGGTGTAATCATTGGTATTACCGGTAGTAATGTACTCGAAAAGAGACCTGACGGCCTGACGTCCCATATCTTCAGGCTGCTGCGAAATTATGGCGGAAAGAATCCCTTTATTCAGGAATTCTTTTGTCTGGGGAGTTTCACCGAACCCTATGACGGTTATTTTTCCTGCAAGATTCAGATCGACAATATTTTCAGCAACCCGGACCGTATTATCACTTGACAGGCAGATAACGGCACGGATATCCGGCTGGAATCGGATTGCATCCCTGATTTCGTCTTCCGCACTTATTCCGCCCCTTTTTCTGACATCGGTATTCTCTATCCTGAAAGAACCGGTTCCGACTACGGTCTCACGGAGACTTGAAAGAATGCGTCCATACAAAGCAGCTGTTGAAGAACTGTCATATACGGCAAGTACCTTACCGCCGTCCGGTACAAAAAGAGCAAGTGTCTCAGCCATTTTTTTGCCCAGTTCATAACTGTTGATGCCGATATAGGAAACAGCCTGGGTTTCAGGATTGTCATTTCCGATCATAATGACAGGTATCCGTTTCCCGTCGACGGTCACGGGAGAATTAACATTGACACGTTCATCAGGAATATAAGCGATAATTCCGTCGACGCTCATTGAAGCTGCATAATCGACAAGGGTCTGCAGCTTCATGGTACCGGCACCTGTCTTTGGTACAAGATTGTCTATTACCACATTATATTCATCACTCAGCGATAAAGCACCCCGGCAGATCTGGTTCAGTATAACGGAATTGTTGTATTCCCCTACAACCGCTACGTGATATGAATAATCACGGGAATTTTTCCGCGGATCGTCCCCAGTATAACTGATCATCCGTACGGTATAATACAATGAATAGACAAGTACCGCACTGACGAGCAGCAATACTGCGGACCGTATCATCATATACAGTACAGAATGGTTTCCGAATTTCATATCCGTATTCTACCACATTATCCGGCAGATGACACAAGCACGAATGATAACACGGCCGGATGGTTCAGGACAGATCTGCCCTGACAGATGTTTTTCCGCCGCTCATATCGAATATACGGGCGGCGAAACCTTCCAGTTCGTCCGCGCGTATTCTACCGGATACGGAAACTTCCGTATCGAACTTTTCGGAAAGGTCATCTATGTGCATCGTTGCCATATACCGCCGGGCACTTTCATAGAGCGGATATGGGAATGAACACCGGAAGGGGATACGCATGACAAACGGCTCAAAAGCCCCCTGCCCGTCGGCCTGTTCTATGACGGATGAGGCACATCCGCTGTACGCTTTTACCAGTCCGCCGGTACCGAGCAGCGTTCCGCCGAAATACCGTGTCACCGTAAGAAGCGTATTCGTACATTTTCTGCCTTTGAGGACATCGAGCATGGGACGCCCCGCGGTACCAGATGGTTCCCCCGCGTCGCTCATGCCGAGTATACTGCCTTCGGACCCGATGATGAACGCGTGTACGACATGCGAAGCATCAGCATATTTCCGTTTCTGGCTTTTCAGCAGATCGCGTGCCAGGGCCTGACTGTCGCAGGGCAACAGTTCGGAAATAAAGCGCGAGTTCTTTATCGAAGTTTCCGTACGGACGGGAGATGTAAGGATATCCATACGGTTATGTGTCCGGCTGTCCGGCGGCCCCGGACAGGGCGGTATAATACCTCATATACCGGCTGTATTTTTCCATATAGCGGCCATGGGCAGCCATGTCCGGTTCGACAAGCCGGTCAGGCTCAGGACGGAAGGCTTCAAGGGAATCAAGAATGCCAAGAAGATGAAGGCCGATGACGGCACACCCCATCAGGGAACTCTGTCCGGCTTTGTCGACCGTTATGGTTTTGCCGAAGATATCCGCACACATACGGGTCCATAAAGCGGAATGCAGTATCCCTCCCGACAGTTTTATACGTTCCGGTTCGCCGGCAGTCTTTACCAGTATCTCGTAACACTGATAGACGTTGAACAGTATTCCTTCAAGGACCGCCTGATACATATCGAACAGAGAGTGTCCCGGCCTGATGTGTTCAAAACCACCCTCCCTGTTTTCGTTCCAGCCGGGGCACCGTTCCCCGAACAGAAACGGAAGAAAGACAGGGGTATCACGGCTGAGGCAAAGGTGTTTTTCAATATCAGCATAATCAGCATCATGCGGGAAAAAACTTTTTTTGAACCAGTCCTGGCAATTGCACGCACCTGACGTGGCGGCTCCAAGCAGATGTGCCCCCGGCACCAGATAACTCCACAGGCCCGGCGTTTCAGGAAGCAGCAGATCCTTCGTAGTCATTCTGATCGCTGCGCTGGTGCCGACGGAAAACGTCA
>DCFS01000233.1 GCA_002319875.1 Treponema sp. UBA1798
CGTTCATACCGGAACAGTTTACTGTCAAGAACAATACCGATGCCAATATTCGTGTCATCATATGTATAGCTGTCTGCTGACCATGACTGATTAATATAATGCAGCCCGACTCCAATCCGTGTTACCGTTTCGTGCCCGCTTGTTATCTCAATAACAGGACCGGCAAGAAATTCGAACGCAAAAAAAGAGTCATCATCATAGTCATGACTTTTCCCTCCGGATCTTGAACTTCCAGAACGGCAGAACTCGAAATTTATATCTTCAAAAAAACCAAAACAGGTATCATCAAAGATATTGTAATTAGCTAATTCAAATCCAGGCCGGTTTGTGATATTTGTAAAGGATGTACTGCTTTCGGTATACGCTTCACGCTGTGAAGCATACGAAAAACCTGCCTGCAGGTCAGATTCCATTCCGGCAAAAGAAGATGCCGCGACAAAAAGGACTATACCTGCAATGCTCAGTAATTTTTTCATACAGCAATTATAGCACAACAATGCTATGCTGTGTTGGTTTCATTGTTTCCACAAAGAAGTCCTTTCCTGCAAAAACCGGTAAAGGCAGAAATTCAACAACCCCGCCCCAAGGGGAGGGGTATTAAACCCTCCGCACGAATAACCTTTGCAGAATCACGGTTATAAAAAAACGGACGCGCATTTTCTGTACGTCCGTTTTCTATTTATAAAACAGCAGTTCCGTTCTGGAGCCGTTCAGGCACCATATGTTGCGATAAACACACCGGCTGCAATCGCAGTACCGATAACTCCCGCAACATTCGGCCCCATGGCATTCATCAACAGAAAATTACTTGGATCATATTCCATACCGACTTTGTTTGAAACACGCGCTGCCATAGGAACAGCGGATACACCGGCAGATCCGATAAGCGGGTTGACTTTCTTTCCTTTCGGCAGGAAAAGATTCATCAACTTTGCCATAAGGACCCCACCAGCAGTTGCAACACAGAACGCAAACAGTCCAAGGAAAATTATCCCGAGTGAGTTCGGATTGATAATTTTTTCTGGTGTCATCTGGGAACCGACACCGAGAGAAAGCAATATGGAAACAATGTTCATCAGCTCATTTTCAAGTGTCTTCGACAACCGGTCGACCATACCGCATTCATGGATAAAATTACCGAATGCAAGCATTCCGATAAGCGGGGCCGCCGGCGGCAGGAGCAAAATAGCAAGGATAAGAAGCAGAACAGGAAACAATACTTTTTCAGTCTTCGATACTTCACGGAGCTGAGGCATAGTAATACGACGCTCTTTCTTCGTTGTAAGCAGCTTCATGATCGGCGGCTGAATAAGCGGCACAAGTGCCATATACGAATAAGCCGCCACAGCTACAACCGCCATCATTTCCGGAGCAAGTTTTCCTGAAACATAAATCGTCGTAGGACCGTCGGCGCCGCCGATAATCGAGATGGCACAGGCCTGAAGCATATTATAATCGATACCCGGTACCAGGTTCATAAATGCTACGCCGAACAGCGTAATAAAGACACCAAGCTGGGCAGCCCCGCCGAGCAGAGCGGTTTTGGGGTTTGCTATGAGCGGACCGAAATCCGTCATGGCACCGATTCCCATAAATATCAGCATCGGGAAAAACTCGTTACCGACACCGGCACTGTAAATGATATGCAGCATGCCGTTCGGAGCATCCCCCATACCTGCCCCGGGAATATTGACAAAGATAGTGCCGAACCCGATCGGAATCAGCAGCAGAGGTTCAAAATCTTTTGCAGCCCCAAGCCAGACAATAAGGAATCCGACGGCAAGCATTACAAGACTCTGCCATCCGGGAACCGATTTACCGGCAAAAGGATCATAAGATTCTTTTGCAAGCGCCTGGGTTTCTGCTGCCTGTTCAGCAGCTTTTTCCTCGGGTGTTTCCGTATGGATCATCTTGTAAATTCCCGTATTCTTAGCGATATTCGTAAGAAATTTCGGAATCGAAATAGTCGGTACACTCTCAGAGCCTTTAATGACCGCCGTATTCATTGTACGGAACGACGCAACTTCTCCACCGGAGTTATCAGCAAAGCAGACGCTGCCGAACGATAAGACCATTGCGATTCCCATGATAATAAACGTAGCAGTAAGTACGTTTTTACCTGTTTTATTAGTATCAATCATAAGACTCCGTCCTATCTGATTTCAGCAAGCGGCTGGCCTGCCGTAATTCTTGAACCGGGAGCCGCAAGATAATGAACTTTTCCTGCCGTTCCCGCCTTGATTTCAAGTTCCATCTTCATCGATTCGATCATGACAATTGTCGTATCCGGTTTTACAGCAGAGCCCTCGGATTCCGTATACTTAAGCAGCGTACCTGCAACAGGAGCAGCAACAACCTTTCCCCCCGAAGGAGCACGGTTCTGCAGTACAGCCGGTTCAGCCGCAGGAGCAGCTTTGGGAGCTGAAACAACAACACCACCGAGGCTGGCGAGTACCTGTCCCTGTGAAATCTGACTTCCCGGCTGCACAAGGAACGATATTTTTCCGTCTTCAGGTGCCTTGATCTCAAGTTCCATTTTCATGGATTCGATCATAATCACCGTATCACCTTTTTTTACCTGTGCACCGGAAGCTGCAATATGACGGAGGAGAGTTCCTGCAACAGGAGCCTTAATTTCAATACCGCCTGTAACTACAGGGGCAGCAGATACGGCAGGAGCCGCCCCGGCAGCTGCAAAAGAAACCGCATATCCGGTACCGTTCACCGTTACGCTCATTGTATCCCCTGAAGGACCGGAAACAACGCTGTACGGAGTTCCGTTGACCGTAATTGTATAACTGCCGCCTTTTGAAGCTGTGGCAGGAGCCGCTGCAGGTTTAGTCATAAAGGTCTCTGCCATTACAGGACCGTCTTTACGGGTTTTAAAGAAATTCGCTGCGACTTTCGGGAACATTGCATACGTCAGCGTATCTTCCACGCTTCCGTTTCCACCGTTCTCTTTAGCCTCTTTTACACAGGTCTCCCATTCGTTCGGAATAAGATCCGCAGGACGGCAGGTAACCACTTTATCCATTTTATTCAGCTCAAGCGCCTTTTTTACCAGATCCTTATTCGCAGGTGTGGGCGTTGCACCATATTTACCAACCAGAAGATCTCTGGTTTCCTGAGTCAGATTTGCATAGCGGCCGAACAATAC
This sequence comes from Treponema sp. UBA1798, assembly GCA_002319875.1. Classification (GTDB taxonomy): domain Bacteria; phylum Spirochaetota; class Spirochaetia; order Treponematales; family Treponemataceae; genus Treponema_D. The sequence goes on from DCFS01000233.1 coordinate 3,158, forward strand.
ATTAAAGACAGCCTGGGTTCCAACGATCTGGCTTGTAGGAGTTACCAGAGGAATGTAGCCGCAGTCTTTCTGCACGATCGGGATTTCCTTCAGCACGGCATCCATCTTGTCGGAAGCGCCCTGTTCCTTCAGCTGCTTTTCCAGATTGGAAAGCATACCACCGGGGACCTGCGAAACAAGAATACGCGTATCAGCACCGAGGAATTTCGACTCAAGCGATGAATAATGTTTACGTACTTCACGGAAATACGCGGCAATTTCAAGAAGCGCCTTCGTATCAAGGCCGGTATCATATTCCGTCCCCTTAAGGATTTCAACGATCGTTTCGGTCGGACTGTGGGATGTTCCCATTGCCATCGCTGATATCGTGGTATCAAGCACGTCAGCTCCGGCTTCCGCAGCCTTGAGCAGTGTAGCAACACTCATACCGGTAGTTGCATGGGAATGAATCTGTATCGGAATATCGACTACTTTTTTTATCGCCTTTACCAGTTCATATGCTTCGAACGGCTTCAGAAGGCCCGCCATATCCTTTATGCAGATGGAATCGGCACCGAATTCGGCATACCGTTTTGCAAGGTCTGCATAGACCTCCTTGGTATGGTACGGTGTTGTCGCATAAGAAATAGCCATCTGTACGTGCTTACCGGTTTTTTTCGCAGCAGCAGCGGCACGCTGAAGGTTACGGGGATCATTACAGGCATCAAAAATACGGAATACACCGATACCGTTTGAAGCTGCAGTCTCAACGAACTTATCAACAACATCGTCGGCATAATGCCGGTATCCCAGCAGATTCTGGCCGCGCAGCAGCATCATGATCGGTGTATTGGGAAGCGCTGCATGAAGTTTTCTCAGGCGCTCCCAAGGATCTTCGTTCAGAAAACGGATACAGGAATCATAGGTAGCCCCACCCCATGCTTCTATACTTTCATAACCGATTTTATCAAGCATCGGACAGGCAGGAAGCATATCCGCTGTTGTCATACGAGTCGCATGAAGAGACTGGTGTGCATCCCGCAGTACCAGTTCTGAAATTTTTACCTTCTTGGCCATAAAAAACTCCTGATATTATTACTTGTCATGAATTGCAGCAGCGATAGCGGCTACTACAGCATTATTTTGAGATGCAGCCGGCTCTGGCGCCGAAGCAGACGTCGATTGAACAGATGTTTCCGGTTTTTCCGCATCAAGTTTAAAGGCATGAACTACTACGTGAAGCAGGTTCATAGCCCCAATCATGATAACAAGGAAGGCGAAAACAACACCCATACCGAGAACGGTGAGTATGCCACTCTGTCCCAGCATTTCAGTTATTGTCATAAATCCTCCTAAAAATATCAATGCACTAAAATACACGCCGTCCAGATAATCATCACATGACGGGGTATATTTTTTTTGATAGATTACTCCTATTATATGGAATTACTATTTTTATTGCAATGACAAAATCAATGTATTAAAAAAAATTAAGAACTCCACGCAATTCCCAAACCAGGGAAATCATGCTAGTATCTGATACATGAATGTATTCGATATTATAGGACCGGTCATGATCGGTCCATCGAGTTCTCATACTGCCGGAGCTGTCCGTCTCGGAAAAATAGCACGGAAAATATTGAATGAAAAACCTGTCAGCGCACATATACAGCTGTCAGGATCGTTTGCACGGACATACCGGGGTCACGGAACCGACAAGGCGATTATAGCGGGTATTATGGACATGCAGACTTATGACGAGCGCATACGGAACAGTCTGGAGATCGCGCAAGAACAGCATCTTGATTTTTCTTTTACCATTCAGGATATACCGGATACGCATCCGAATACTGCCAGGATAACGCTTACCGGCGACAAAGGAGGCACAGGTACGATGGAAGGATGTTCTATCGGCGGAGGCAATATCCTTGTCACGGAGATCAACGGTACTGACGTTTCCTTCAGCGGCGAATATAATACGCTCATTATACTGCACCACGACAGACCCGGAACAATTGCCGCTGTCACAAAAATAGCCGCGGAATCGGCACTTAATATCGGAAATTTCCGCCTGTCGCGTCCGCAGCGGGGCGCCGATGCGGTAATGACGATAGAGGTAGACGAAGACGTTCCTGACAGCCTGATCGATAAGCTGCATATCGTTCCGAACGTAATAAATGTAATACTTATCCGCAGAATTTAATCAGCGGTATTGCAGGGATCAATTCATATACCAGTACCGTCATTCTATAAAAAACAGAGATTCTTTAAAGTTTCTGCGGATCAGGCAGGTATCAGTTAACGGACATATCCATCAGAAGATATCTTCCATTGTATAAAGGTTTCCGCGTTTCAATGTACCTGTCTTTATCCCTGATACAAGGCGCTCGGCAGCCGTAACCGCACCAGAAGCAAAACCTTCTCTGTTGCGCGCCCTGTGGGTAATTTCTATGGTATCAGCCGGGCTGTCGAAAAAAACCGTATGCGTACCGGGAACAGAACCACACCTCGTACTTGAAACATGGAGCTGATCCGGCCGGGGTTTTTCATGAAACGCATCGGTAATAATTTCCGCTTTACCTTCGTTATTCGCCATGATCCGGTGCGCAATTTCAAGAGCTGTCCCGGAAGGGCTGTCAGCCTTCTGGTTATGATGCATTTCCCATACGGCAGTATCATATTCCTCATACGGTTTCATAAGACTGACGGCATTCTCTACAATCTTGTAGAACATATAAACACCTATGGAAAAATTGGAAGAATGCATTACAGTTCCACCGCATTCCTGTGCAAGACCGGCAATTTCTTTTTCCCGGTCACTCCAGCCTGTCGTTCCTACGACCATCGGAATACCAAGGGGAAGGAGGGCTTTTATGTTACCGACGACGGCAGAAGGGTGACTGAAATCAATAATACTGTCGGCACCGCAGGACTTGACTGTACGCACCATACCAGAGGCATCACCGGAAACGGGCCTGAAATCAGCATCAGAAGCGGTGATATCGACCGTAAGCACGACAGTATGTCCGCGCCGTATTGCTGTATCCCTGACCAGATGTCCCATCTTTCCAAAACCAATGATTGCGATATTCATGCTTCTTACCTCTTTTTGTTAAAATAAGCGCTATGCAGAATCTGTACGACACGATCAGCCTCTTTATCATCGGTAATAAAACTGATATTTACTTTGGAAGCACCCTGGCTTATCATCTGTACATTGATTTTTTCTTTGGCAAGTGCTTCAAATCCCTGTGCAAGAATAGCACTGGAATGTGCCGCATCACATATTATCGTTACAATAGCCTTTTCCGATTTTGCATGCACTTCCGCCACTCTGCCAAGATCTTCAAGAAGCCCTGCCAGATCAGCCTTACTGTTTACGGTAAGAGAAACAGAAACTTCACTGGTAGCGATAACGTCAATGCTGATATTCCATTTAAGAAACTGATTAAAAATGTGAGCCAGAAATCCGCAGGCACCGAGCATACGGGTAGAGACGATATCAATAAGCGTTACCTGCTTAACGGATGTTATTGCACACACCGGATTCGGTTTCGCCGTATGCCTGGCAACAATAATAGACCCGGGACTTTCAATATTGTATGAGTTTTTTACACGTACAGGGGTTCCCGTCCGCAGGCAGGGAATCATAGACCGTGGATGGAGTACCTGTGCCCCGAAAAATGCAAGTTCCTGGGCTTCTTCATAGGTCACTTCCGGTACAGGTCTGGCATCCGCACAGATACGCGGATCGGTTGTCATGATACCATCAACATCCTTCCACGTCTGAATTTCTTCAGCTTTCATCGCTGCACCGATAATAGTCGCAGTCAGGTCACTGCCGCCGCGTCCAAGCGTCGTAATATTGCCATTTTTATCCTTCGCTATAAAACCTGTTACAATAGGAATAAACTCTTCTTTTCCTTCCTTATAGGGATTCAAATGAGATGGAATAGTCTGCCAGACATCATCAAGCAGTTCGGCTGAAGTATAATCGCTGTCACTGAGAATACCGATATCCCATGCGTCATAACTTTTTGCTTTTATTCCTTCACTGCAGAGGTATGCGGCCATAATACGGACAGACATTCTTTCTCCAAAAGAGACAAGATAATCACGAGTCCGCTTTGTAAGTTCCCTGATCATAAAAATGCCTGTCAGAAGCTGTGTAAGCTCTGTCTGGAGAACAACGAGAGAGTCAACGGAAATACCCAGCTCACGCTGAGTCTGATTATGCAGATCTATAATACGGCGGGTATCAACATTACCTTTTACCGCCTCTTCGGCTGCTTCAAGCAGATAATCCGTTGTATCACCCATTGCCGAAAGAACAACGACGGGCCGTTTATCATTATAAGCCCTGATTATTGATGCAACATGACGTATTCTTTCTGCATTGGCTACCGATGATCCGCCGAACTTCATTACAATCATATACTACCTTCGATTTCCTATGTAAATTGATACAGTAATATAGCAATACATGAATAAATATGCAACAAGTCGGTCAAACATCAGTCTGTATAAAAGTTACTCCCAGATCGGGTATATCGATATTTCCAGCCTTTACCCGTATGATATCATTCAGCTTCACCGGTTTTTCAGGAGTTATCATTGTTTCCTGCCCGATCGACGGTATAACAAACACCGCCTGCTTACCTCTCAGTTCAACGCATACAGCTTCAGCTGACCAGTCGGGATTCTGCAGAAGATATACAAGCGTCCAGTGCATATTGCTTTTCCGTTCTGCCAGTCTGCCGGAATAAGCAGCTTCATCACCGGCGCTGATCCGTTCAAGCATCATATCTTTGTCAATAACCGGCCGGCCGTCGATAAAGGCACGCAGCTGCTCATGTGCAACCAGGTCGCTGTAGCGGCGGAGCGGGCTTGTTACCTGACTGTACATTCCCAGGCCCAGGCCCGCATGTTGTGCAGGCGTTATTCCCACACTGCGCCGGTGCATACATCTGCGCAGCCGGAACTGTCCTGCAAGACCATCCGGGATATCTGAAGGGATATCCGGTGCTTCCTGACTTACATAGGGAAA
>DCFS01000324.1 GCA_002319875.1 Treponema sp. UBA1798
CTGTAACTGCCCTCAAGTGTCTTCATACTTCCCTGAAGAGGAATAAAATGGGCAAAGATATTTATGATTATCTTTCTATCTTATCTTTTCACATTCAGGATGGTCTTTCTGCCATTCGTTGTAAATCGACTTCAGATTCTTCACCAGCCATGCAAGGCTTTCAGGCATTACCCGTGCCGATAGCGGTGCCCGCGGAATATCTATAATATTCCATTCAAGCTCGATGATTACTACATCATGCGTATCTATCAGCCTTTGAACCAAGTTTATTTTCTTTATAGCATCTGCCCGCTCATCATACAAAGAACTATACTTATACAAATATTTTTCAGTTTCAATAGTTTCATAGGCAGCCCCGTCCGGATCGTAGAATCCTTTCAGTATCATCGCCTGATACTCCGGTACCAGCGTCATCGGCATCGTTATTTTGTCCATTTCGTCATATGGACAGTTGAATCTTGTTTTATATTCTTCGACTGCAAACCGTAACTCCAGTATATCATCTTTTTCTTCCAGTATGAAACGATGGTATTTCGTCCGATACTTTCCCTGATTGAATTTTTTTGCAAGCAGCAATTTTTCTTTTTTCAACATATTTTACTCCTATTCTTCCGGTATATAATCGCTTAACAGTTCAAGCCCTATTTCCGTATACCCGTTCTGTTTTAATGCAGGTTTCTTTTCATCATATTCTGTAGAAAGGAAGTATTCTCCTACACCCGGTTTCCCCAATGCTGTTATCGTATACCCGTTGTTTGCAAACTGCCCGTATGCAGAAAGAGAATCATTGCACATCTTAAGTACCTGATACTCTTCATTATATTTAAGTTCATTCTCCGTATATTTGTTTTCCATTGCCTGTATTCTATCCGGTTTTTCAGGATCGGACAAACTGTCCACGCAGTAACTGTAAGGACTCCACGTATCGGTAAAAGGCCGCGTATTAACTTTGTCTATCAGGTCCTTTATCCTGTCGTTTACTTCATCATCACTTAGCCTTCCGTACTTTTTCCTGAGCAGATCAGACATTTTATCATACCAATCCCTGAAACCATCAATTCGTCCATAGGAAAACTTATCTGCACACTTAAATCCCGGATCATGCGGTCCGCCCTTTTTGATATACTTTGCCCGCCGGACCATATCGAGGAACTCCTTTTTAAGGGAATCCGTTACCGCAGGCAGCAGGCATGTGGCGTTTTCGTCCAGTACAAATATGCGCAGATATTTTATCGGCTGCGGTGTCATATCCATTTCCAGGATTGCTTTCAATCCGTATCCGATTTTTATAATGGCGATCTTTCTGCTTCTTATGTTTATGAGTTGTATCATGTCAAAAACGAAGGTGCCCGACGGATGGGAAAACGGCCAGTTGCCGCTTTCAATACGTCCTGTCATTATCGGATCTATATGGTAACTGCGCAGCAGATCCCTCAGGTGTACCTCTTCTTCTTCTGACATATTCGCCAGCACCGTATTCCGATCATGGGCTTTTACTGCAGCCAGAATCGCTTTGGCCCCTTTTTTCCGTAAATCCATGTATTCGCTGTATACCGTTACCACGTGCAGCATATCGGGTGGAAGCGTGCTCTCCCGGTTTCCTGTTAGACGCGGCACCCGCAACGCAAGCTCTGCTGCCCCCCGTCCGGCTATATCCAGAGACGTCACGCTGTCCACCAGCTCTCCGCTGCTCAGGTCTCTTATCGTCATCAGCAGTGTGCCTTTGCTTCTTTCTATCTGTCCCTCGTATATTTTGTAACCGATTTCAACTTTGTAATTTGTCAGGAGTCCTTCAATATCTTTCTGTCTGACCAGCAGCAGTTCATTCCGTCCCAGGTAAAGTCCCTTTGATGCGTCAAGCGGCAGTAGGCCTTTCCCGCTCCCCATCAGCTTGCCTATTTCTACTGCAAGCCCGTACCGCGGAGGGTTCCGGAATACGGTTTTGTCCAGCAGCTTCACGATGCCGTCAAGCAGATCATCTATCGCCTGCAGACTGGCATATTTTACCGTAAGGACTTTCAATTCATTGATTGAATACTGTACCTGTACTTCTATCAGCAGCCGTCTGAATCCTTTCAGGCTTTTATTTATCAGCTGCAGATTCTCAATCACCGTTTTATTATCTGTAACCAGTTCGTTGTATGCTTTCTGATCGAATACTGCTATTTTTCCGTATTTCTCCGTTACTTTCTCATACTGCTGTTCTGCCTTTTCCAGATTCGACCGGATATCTTTCAGTTCCTGTACCATCCGGCCTTTCAGCGCTGATTTTTTTATCTGCTGTACGATCTGCGGCGCGTATTCAACCGATGCTGATATCGTCGAAAAAACACTGCTTGCAATTGCATCGGCTATAAGAAAGTTTCTCCATGTCTGCAGATCGGGAAGCCTTTGATACGTCATGCCTGTTCTGAATATAAAGCCGGGAATGGAACCGATAAATGAACCTGCCGCAAGTGCCGCCGCTTTTTTTAACGGAAATAGAACTGCTTTTGAAAGGCTGTCCACATCACCCGGTGCTGTGTTTTTTATGATAAACCGCATATTGATATACCGGAAGATTCCCTCCAGCATAAGGTTCGTTATAAAGCCCGATGTGATATTTATAAATGAAAGATTCCGGTCTTCTGTTATCGCTGCAAGTGCTTCCGTTGCTGTTGTCCATGCGTAAGATTCAGCCGTCATAACAATAACAGCCTGACTTGTTGTCAGGCCGGTCATAATGCCCCCGGTGCCGCCGGAAAGCAGTGCGGCAGCGGGAGCGGATGCTGCTCCAGCTGTAACGACTGTTATTCCGGCAATTGCACCTGCTGCCAGGACCAGGAGCACTGCTTTTTCGGCTGTTCCCACCTGCTTATTCCGTTTTTGTAATTTTTCCGTTCCGGTACAGAACTCCGGGAATGTCCGGTATACCTGACGTAAAGACGTCTGAATGGTATCCGGATCCGTACTTCCGTCAGCCCTCTTTAATTCATCAAAATAAGTCTGCGCCTGCTTATACAGGATTTCGTCTTCCGATACAAGTTTTGTCACCGGATCAAGGCTGTATAATCCTGACGCCCGGTAATACACGGCTGCTGCTGTATTGTATACGGCAAGCCGTTCATCCATACGGAACAGACCTGATTCAAGACTGCTGTCTCCTGAAGCTCCTCTGCCTTTTTCAGCAGCCCGCTCTACAGCCTGATCCAGAGAACTCCTCATTTTTTCCAGATAACCGGGTTTAAATGATATGCTGAATTTCCGATTACGGCTCTTTATTTCGCTAATACTTTTTTCAAGGGCCGCAATATATGTTCTGATTTCCCGTATATGAAAAACCATCCACAGCTGCATGGCTTCACGGCTCCGGTCCGCTGCCTTTTCGTGAATCTACTTCAGGGCTGTCTGACACCCCTTCTTCAGGTTGTCCCGCAGTTCAGTCAGTTTACCGCTCATCCCGCTGTAGTCTTTCCCGTAATCAAAAATCATATCGTCCGATACGGCTTTACTGTACCGCAGCAGTACCGGCGGTTGAAAATCTTCAAAAAAATTCCGGTAATACTTTTTATCTGTTATTACCCCTGCTATATCATTTCCCTCCCTGAATGCAATCCCCATATATGGCAGTTCCGCTGTCAGAAAATCCGTTATATTCTGATAAAGAACAAAATCTCCGCAGGCTCCTGTCAGCGACTGGTAATTCAGCGAAACAAAACTGACGGTATCGTTCAGTCTGGTAAGCAGCTTTTGCAGATATCCTGCCGTATACCGTATTGCAGGAAGTATTTTTTCCGTATCGGTGATTTTACAGTATGTGGTATTGCATACGAGATGATAGAGATACACCATTCTGGTGTGAAAAACACCGAATTTGCGTAACGTATCATAATATTCATCCAGTATTTTTTTCCTGTATTGGGTCCAGCCGCCGGGGATATCCAGTCCGAACGGTTTTTCAAAATCCTCCCGGCTCTTTTCATAGGCGCCGGCATGGGTCGCAACAGTCTTCTTATCTGCAGATGTTTCGACCTGCCGTGCTGTTACATCGAGATTGCGAAGCATATCTATCGCTTCACAGATGCAGGGACGGTTTTTCGCAAGTTCCGGTTCAAAAACATCGTAATTGACTTTTACTCCGACGCTTTCAAAAAGGCGTGGCAACTGTATCGTACGGAATGAAATAACATCTTGCTTTTTAATTCCCGGATTGCATGTCAGAAGCTGTTCTTCAGAAAGTCCCTTTTGCCGGGCAAGAGCTTCAAGTGTCACGTCCGGCTTTGTTATGTAACAGTCCGCTGTTACAAACGGAACGGATTGAACATCACTCATTACTCGTCTCCATTATAAAGCTCGTCTGCCGACGGTTCTGAAGTTTTTTCTTCGTCTGGCTGCGGTACAATGCTGATGTCTCCGGGAATCAGATCTGTTTCTTCAACGTTTCCACTGTCGTCTGAAGTTCCTTCAACTTTCCTGTCCGTACCTGCCGTTATGATGGTATATTTTGTATTTTTCAGAATTCCCAGGAACGGATCGTTCAGAACGGTTTTTATCTTCTGACTTATCTCCACGCCGCTGCTTTTGACTTTCTTTGCCCGCGGTGCGTCTGCCGTAAAATAAAACTCCGGCTTCTCTTTCAGCGGATGTGCAGGATCGTGTTCATAGTGGTATGTCCACTCCGCTTCTGCGGTCGTTCCGTTCATGGTAACGTCAGGCTCTGCCACCTTCTCGCGCGTGGCGCTGTTGTATACGGCAAACCTTACCCCGGCTCCCGCTGCAAGATCTTTCGTCTCCGCATGCAGCTTAAGCACGGCTCCCACAAGGCCCGTGCTTACCGCGTTCCCGTCTGCGTCATGCCACTCCGCTTTTGTTATCTCCGGCCTGATCAGCTGTA
>DCFS01000091.1 GCA_002319875.1 Treponema sp. UBA1798
GCTTGATATTCTGCGGATACCTCCGGCAAATCACCTTGAAGCATTGAAAGGTGACAGAGCGGGGCTGTACAGCATCAGGATCAATGATGCATGGCGCATCTGCTTTCGTTGGGAAGGTTCGGATGCGTATGATGTAGAAATTGTACAATATCATTAACAGAGGAGGTCGTGATATGCCGGATATGTTTTCTCCTATTCCTGCCGGTGAAATATTAAAAGAAGAATTCCTTGAACCGATGGGGATTACCGCCTACCGTCTTGCAAAGGACGTGAACCTTTCCGCAACGTGCGTCGGCGAAATTCTTTCCGGTAAACGCGGTATTTCTCCCGAGACAGCGCTTAAACTGGGCAGGTATTTGAAAACCGGTCCCGAATTCTGGATGAATCTGCAGAACCGCTATGAACTCGAGACGGCACAGGATAAGATCGGTACGGAAGTGGAAAAGATTGTGCCAAGCGAACTGGTTACGATGTCATGAATAGAATGACGTCCGATACATTCAGGACTTTCTCTACAAAGTAATTGTATTCAGTCTAAACTTCTATTGTGCATAAAACTTCCGTGGAATGCGCTGAGTGGATAAAACGGTCTGCCCTTGCGCTGCACTTTTTCGATTAAAGGATTTGCGCTTTCTAATAAAAAGCGGGACTTCGCGTGACATACTCCGCAGTTTACAAGCTGCTGGCTGGATAATGAAACATCAGGCAGGTTCTCATATTCAGCTTGTTCATCCGGTAAAGTAACAGTTCCGCATCCGAAAAAAGACCTTGCCGAAGGTACCGTAAGAAGTAGTATCCGTCAGGAAGTCGCAGAGCGTAAACAGCTTGAAGAGCGCCTTGCAAAAGTACAGGATCAACTGAACGATGTGAGTAAGAAGAAGGAAGAAATTACTACGCTTCAGAATGGTAAAGCAGGTTACATATATGTCATAAGTAATCTTGGCCCTTTTGGTGATGATATTTTCAAAGTGGGTATGACACGGCGTCTTAATCCGCAGGACCGTGTTGACGAGCTTGGCAGTGCATCAGTCCCGTTTGAGTTTGATGTTCACAGCTTTATTTTTTCGGACGACAATACACGAACTTGAAAATCTGGTATATTCGCTCGAACCGTCTGCAGAGTTTAATAAAACCATGCTCGCGGAACAGTACCATCAGAGTATGTCTGTTGATGAGGTTCCTGATACGGTTGCAGTAATAAACGATGAAGATATTTCTGATAATTCTCCTGAAGAGAATGAATAATGCAGGAAATATTTGACTTCATATCAGTATAGTGTTATGCTGAACCATGTCCTTGAAGTATCCTCTGGATCAGTTGAATGACTTGGAATTTGAAGATCTGACAGTTTCGATATGCCGTAAAATACTCGGAATTGGTACTATTGGTTTTACGGCAGGTAAGGATGGAGGTCGTGACGGCCGTTTTTCCGGAACAGCCCAATCATTTCCCAGTACAGCAGTTCCATGGGCTGGTAAGTTTATTATACAGGCAAAGCATACAAATGCGCCGTATGCTTCATGTTCCGATACAGAGTTTCAAAAGATTGTAGAGGCTGAGCTGCCGAAGATACAAAAATTGAAAGCAGACGGTGAACTTGATTATTATCTCTTGTTTACAAACAGAAGACTTACCGGTCAACAGGATGCGGTTATACGTGATGTGATAAAAAAAGAAACCGGTGTTGAAGCGTTTCTTGCAGCAGATAATACGATCCAAGCCTGGCTTGTTGAATATCCTTCAGTTGCAAAAGAAAACGGTTTACTATCGCTGCTTCTGCCGTTTGAATTCTATGAAAAAGATATTTGCGATGTAATACAGGCTTTTCCGGGAAATAAAGGGATTCAGGAAATACTTGATAACGACAAAAAATGGCTGTATATATCTAAGGAAGAAAAGAACAGAATCAATAAGCTGTCGCATGACTATTTTACGGAAGTTCTGCTTCGCGATGTAAAAGATTTTGACAGAATAAAGTGCTTTCTTGAAGATCCTGCAAACAGTATACTGAAAGAAAAATATGATGCAACGGTGTACGAGCTGCAGGCTCAGATAATGACATATAAAGCAAGGTATGAAACTTTCGATGAAATATTCACCATATTATATGAGTTCATCGTAAGCAAAAATCAGGAAGCGTTACTTCCCAGACGGAGACTTGTGCGGATGTTTCTGCATTACATGTATTTTATATGTGACATTGGAAAAAAAGAGGAGGACAAGGCATGAGAATAGCTGGATTTGATAAAAATACTGATCCGGAACTGACCGTGCTGTATATTTCTTCTCTGATCTTGTCTTTTCTTACCGAATCGGAAATAATACCGTATGCAGACCTGCAGGGGAAAATTGTGTCTGCAGTCTCGGTTAAAGCGGTACCGGTTATTCCGTATGCTATTTCTTTTTTATTTACAATAGGTAAGATTGAATATACTGCTGAACTGGATAGTTTCAGAAGGATAAAAGTATGAAACTGGTCCGGTTATATGCGAATAAAACATTTCACAATATTAAATTTTCTGAGACCGGTCTTAATGTCGTTATCGGACGTATAACGAATAAATCGGTACAGAATAAGGATACCCACAATCTCGGGAAGACACTGTTGTGTGATCTGA
>DCFS01000226.1 GCA_002319875.1 Treponema sp. UBA1798
CGGTAGGAGTTTTAGGATATGTCACTTTGTACAATGCGTGAACTGCTGGATCGGGCTGACAAAAGTAACTGTGCTGTCGGTGCATTTAATGTCGCCAACATGGAAACAGTACGGGGAGTGATTCTTGCTGCTGAACAGACTGAGACACCGGTAATTTTACAGGTTGCTGAAAAAAGACTTGCACACGCCCCGCTGGAACTTCTTGGTCCTATGATGATAAATGCTGCCCGTGAAGCACATGTCATGGTGGCCGTTCATCTGGATCATGGAAATTCTGATCCGGTATTGAACAGGGCTATGTCGTACGGTTTTACATCGGTAATGTTTGATGGTTCTTCGCTGCCGGTTGAGGAAAACAGGATCCGGACGTCCGCAGTTTGTAAAATGGCCGCAGGGCAATCCGTAAATGTTGAAGCGGAGCTGGGAGTTGTCGGAGGGAGTGAAGGGGGACCTGCCAGGCAACTGGTGTATACGGATCCTGCAGAAGCAGAATACTTTTGCAGGGGACTGCCGATAGACGCGCTTGCCGTTGCCATAGGAAATGCTCACGGACACTATAAAGGTGTTCCTCATCTAAATTTTGAAATCGTAAGGGAAATTCATAACAGAATAGCTGTCCCGCTCGTACTGCATGGCGGAAGCGGAATTTCTGATACAGACTTCAGGAAGGCGATTGATGCCGGTATCCGGAAAATCAATATTGCGACGGCGAATATGGATGCACAGCTCAGCTGTTCAAGGCAGTACTTCGAATATCACTGGGACAATGCGGATTTTTTTGAACTTACGGATCTGGTTGTCCAGGCTGTCTGTGCGACAACTTTGCATCATATACGTGTTTTTAACAACAGGGAACCTTTGGATCTTATTAACCGGGTACAAGGAGCATGACTATGAAATATATACAATTTGATGAAAAAAGGCCGTATGATCTTGTTGCCCTGGGAAGGGCTGCCGTCGATTTTAATCCGGAAGATTATTATAAAACACTTGCCGAAAGTACAAAGTTCATAAAATATCTGGGGGGATCCCCTGCCAATATCGTAGTCGGACTGGCCAGACTTGGTAAAAAATGTGGATTTTTAGGGTGCGTATCAGACGACCGCTTCGGTGATTTTGTTACCGGTTTTATGAAAAATGAGGGAATTGATACATCTCAAATCGTCAGAGCAAAACATGGCGAAAAAACCGGTTTAACGTTTACTGAAATATTGAATGAAAAAGAAAGCAGTATTCTTATGTACCGTAACCGTATTGCGGATTTGCAGTTAAGCGTTGACGATATTTCCGCAGAATATATCAAAAAAACAAAAGCGCTGCTGATATCCGGTACGTCGTTGTCCGAGAGTCCGTCCCGGGAAGCGGCGCTGAAGGCAGTGATGCTGGCTAAGCGGACTGATACACCGATTATTTTTGACATAGATTACCGGGAATATAACTGGAAAAACCCTGACGAAACTTCCATCTATTATTCTCTGGTCGGGCGCGAAGCATGTCTGATTATCGGATCGCGCGAAGAATATGACTTAATGGAGCATCTGATTAAACCGGATATGACCGATCAGGAGAGTGCCGGTTACTGGCAGGGACAGAAAGCTAAAATAGTGATTATCAAGCACGGAAAGGAAGGGTCGGATGCGTATACGTATGATGGCAGGCAGTATACGGTAAAACCTTTTCCGATTAAAAAACTGAAATCTTTCGGCGGCGGCGACGGATATGCATCGGCTTTCCTGTACGGGCTGCTGGAAGGGCTGGACATCGATGAAAGCCTGGAACTGGGGAGCGCTTCTGCATCGCTGCTGGTTGCAAGCCACGGGTGCAGTGCATATATGCCGACTATCGACAAAATACGGGATTATATTACTCAATGCAAGAGTGAGTATGGCGAGATGGTGGCGAGGGGATAACGATGAAAGATATCAGAATGACAATGGCTCAGGCTCTGGTACGTTTCCTGGACCAGCAGTATGTAAGTTTTGATGGTCAGGAAAGCAAATTTGTTGAAGGAATTGCCACAATATTCGGACACGGAAATGTACTGGGGCTTGGTCAGGCGCTTGATGAAAACAGCGGTGGCCTCAAATATTTTCAGGGAAAGAATGAACAGGGAATGGCGCATATGGCAACTGCATTTGCCAGACAAAATAATAGAAGAAAAATAATTGCCTGTTCATCTTCTATTGGCCCCGGGGCAACAAATATGATAACAGCAGCTGCGTGTGCCACGGTAAATACTATTCCGCTTCTGCTGCTTCCATCTGATACCTTTGCATGCCGTCAGCCGGATCCTGTGCTGCAGCAGGTAGAACAGGAATCAAGTCTCACGGTTACAACAACAGATTCATTTAAAGCCGTATGCAGATACTGGGACCGGCTCCAGCGGCCGGAACAGCTGATGTCTGCAATGATAAATGCCATGCGGGTATTGACGGACCCGGCTCTGACCGGTGCTGTCTGTATAGCTATTCCACAGGATGTTCAGGCAGAAAGTTTTGAATATCCGGATTATTTTTTTGAAAAGAGAGTTCACCGGATAACACGACGGATACCGTCAGAGGACGAATTGCGTCTCGCCGAAGCGGCTTTATGCGAAAGTAAGCGTCCGCTCGTTGTCTGTGGCGGTGGTGTCAGATATTCTGAAGCCGGAGAAGTGCTGGAACAGTTCTGTGAACAATTCTGTATTCCGTTTACAGAGACGCAGGCAGGAAAAAGTGCCTGTAAATCAGGCAATCCGTATTGTGCCGGCGGAATCGGTGCAACGGGAAATCTTGCTGCAAATACACTTGCAGCGGATGCCGATTTGATTATTGCAGTGGGAAGCCGGTTATCGGATTTTACGACCGCATCAAAGTGGCTCTTTCAGCATCCCGGGGTCAAAATAATTTCGATCAATGTGTCCGGGTTTCATGCAGAAAAAATGGATGGGATCGGTGTTGTCGGTGATGCTCGCGTCAGCCTGGAATTACTGATGGAGCGTCTGAAAAAAAACGAATACCGGAGCAGCTATACGACAGAAATAACAGCCGCAAAGAATTCCTGGGCTCAGGAGATGGACCGTCTTGCTTCCTACCAGTACGGGAAGAACTTTACTCCGCTGGTACAGGCTGGAAATCCGGAAAGTATTTCCGATTTTATCCGTCAGACAGGCAGCTGCATAACACAGACAGCTGCAATCTGTATGATCAGGAAAGTTATAGACAAAAATGCAATTATTGTAGGTGCTTCGGGCAGTCTTCCCGGCGATTTGCAGCGGATGTGGACAACCGATGTCAGGGATTCATATCACATGGAATACGGTTATTCCTGCATGGGATATGAGATTGCCGGTGCCCTTGGAGTCAAGCTGGCTGAACCGGACAGGGAAGTGTATGCGATGTGCGGTGACGGAAGTTTCTATATGATGCATTCGGAACTGCTGACTGCGCTTCAGGAACACCGGAAAATAACCGTCCTGTTGTTTGACAATGCGGGCTTCGGTTGTATCAACAATCTTGAAATGGGTAATGGTATCGGGAATTTAGGAACGGAATTCAGATACCGGAGTACGGACGGAAAGCAGGACGGTCCTTTTATGCAGACAGATTTTGCAAAAATTGCGGAAGGGTACGGAATCAAAGGATACCGGGCAAAGACTCCCGATGAGCTTGAATCTGCGCTCAATGACAGTAAAAAACAGACAGATCCTGTTCTGATTGATATAAAAGTACTGCCTAAGACTATGACCGCGGATTATGGATCCTGGTGGCATGTCGGTGTTGCCAGTACTTCAAAGAAACAGGCTGTCGCTGATGCGTACGAACGGAAGGAAACACATCGTAAGCAGGCCCGAAAATACTGATCAATCCGGCGGAAGGCCGATAGGAGATAATTATGCTTGATAAGCAAAAGGTAAAACTTGGAATTGCACCGATCGCATGGACAAATGATGATCTGCCTGATCTTGGAAAAGAAAACACGTTTGAACAGTGTATCAGTGAAATGGCGTTGTCCGGTTTCAGCGGATCCGAAATAGGTAATAAATATCCGAAAGATGCTGCTGTTTTGAAAAAAGCACTTGATCTGCGCGGTTTGCGTATCTGTAACTGCTGGTTTTCAACGTTTCTTATTTCAAAACCGTTTGAAGATACGGAAAAAGCTTTCGAACAGCAGACTGATTTTTTACGGGCTTTAGGTGCAGACGTAATAGGTGTTTCGGAACAAAGTTACAGCATACAGGGAAAACCACAGCCGGTATTTGAGGGAAAATATGTAATGAATGACCGGGAATGGAATCTTTTGTGTACCGGACTGAACAAATTAGGTGAAATAGCACACAGAAAAGGTATGAAGCTGACGTTTCATCATCATATGGGAACTGTCGTACAGAATGAGGATGAAATCGACCGGCTGATGAAGGAAACTGACCCCCGCCTTGTTTTTCTTCTTTTTGACTCCGGGCATTTGCGGTACTGCGGAATAGATCCTGAGAGTCTGATGAAAAAATATATAACACGGATCAGACATATTCATCTGAAAGATATCCGTCAGGATATTCTCAGTCATGTACGGCTGGACAAACTCAGTTTTCTTGATGCGGTACGGCGCGGAGTATTTACGGTACCCGGGGACGGTTGCATAGATTTTGAACCGCTTTTTGATCTTATAGAAAAAAACGGGTACAAAGGCTGGCTGGTCGTGGAAGCTGAACAGGATCCGGCCCATGCAAATCCGCTGGAATATGCGCTAAAGGCCCGTTCATATATACGGGAAAAAACCGGTTTGTAAACAGACTTTTTGCATTTATCGTAAAAATAGTAAGGAGGAATACTATGTCAAAATTACAAGTGGGAATTATCGGTATCGGACGGATAGGCCGGGTTCACGCGCAGAGTATCTGCAATTATGTTCATGATGCTGTTGTCAAAACGGTTGCTGATCCTTTTATGACAAAAGAAACTGCCATATGGCTGGAGAATCTCGGAATTAAAAATACGACGAAAGATTATCATGACATTATCAGTGACCCGGAAATTGCGGCCGTCCTGATCTGTTCGTCAACGGACACTCATTCCGGTATTTCGATAGAAGCAATACGTGCCGGCAAACATGTGTTCTGCGAAAAACCGGTAGATCATGATATCAGCAAGATTGAAAAAGTCCGGGCGGCACTTTCAGACAGTCCGGTAAAATATCAGGTTGGTTTTAACAGACGTTTTGATCATAATTTTTCTGCCATGCATGAGGCAATAGTTGCAGGAAAGATAGGGAAAACCGAAATCGTAAAAATAACGTCACGGGATCCTGCTCCTCCGGGAATCGATTATGTAAAAGTTTCCGGTGGCATGTTTCTTGACATGACTATTCACGATTTTGATATGGTCCGGTTCCTCACAGGAAGCGAAGTCGAAGAAGTATATGTGCAGTCGGCGGTTCTTGTCGATCCGGCGATCGGTGCGGCAGGGGATGTCGATACGGCAGTCGTTACCATGAAGCTTTCAAACGGAGCTGTCGCGGTAATCGATAATTCCCGCCGTTCGGCATACGGATACGACCAGCGGGCAGAAGTGTTCGGTTCCAAAGGAATGCTTGCTGTCGGTAACGACACGCTGTCCAGCTGCAGTTTTGCAGGGGAAAATGGTGTTACCAGTGAAAAACCGATGTATTTTTTCCTGGAACGCTATATGCAGGCATATGCAAAGGAAATAACTGCTTTTATGGACGCCGTGGTTCATGATACTCCGACTCCGGTTAATCTTGTTGACGGATTGAATGCCGTACTTATCGGCAAAGCCGCAGCGCTCTCTGTAAAAGAACATCGCCCGGTAAGAATATCGGAAATAGGCTGATACGACACTGATTACTGCAGTGATCATTATCAGAGGCAGCATGTAAAATCGTTATTTTATAGTGATCGTATAAATTACAACAAATAACCGGGAATACTGATTAAATCAAGATGTTTTAATCAGTATTCCTCAGAGCCTCAGGAGAGGATTTCCATATGAGCCAGATGTTCGGGTATCCGCTGTTTGATGACAGGGGAATGAAAGTCATTGTACGCAGTGACAGCGATATGATGATGAATATAAGCGTGTATAAGCTGAAAAAAACACAGGAACTTTCATTTTTGTTTGAAGATGAGGAATCTGCTTTTCTGCTGATACGGGGTCTTATGAAATTTGAATGGGATAACCGGTCCCGGATTGCTCAGCGCGACAATTTTATGAAAGACGGTGCCTGGTGTCTTCATGTAAGCCGGAAAATTAACGTGAAACTGACTGCGCTTGATGAATGTGAAATACTGGTACAGTCAACAAAAAATGAAACCCCCTTCGATTTCAGGCTATATACGCCGGAGAACTGTAAGGAAGAGGTTTTCGGGAATGACCAGTTTGAAGGAAAAGCCAGAAGAACCGTACGGACTTTCTTTGATTATAATTCTGCTCCCGATTCAAACATGGTGATGGGTGAAATTATTACTCCGCAGGGCGGCTGGTCCAGTTACCCGCCACATCATCATCCACAGCCGGAAGTATATTATTACCGGTTTGAAAAGCCGCAGGGATTCGGCGCATGTTTTATCGGCGATGACGTGTTTAAAATCCGTGACGGCAGTTTCTGCGCAATACCAGGAGGAAGGACGCATCCTCAGGTAAATGCTCCCGGTTATCCCATGTACTATGTATGGATGATACGGCATTTTGACGGTGCGCCGTGGAAAGACCGTATTTTTGCTCCGGAACATACCTGGCTGCTGGGAACATAATGGAGAGTAAACATGGAAAATACTGATTTTTTATTACGGCTGGATGGTATAACAAAAAGGTTTCCCGGAGTACTTGCACTGGATGATGTACATCTGGAGGTCAGACGTGGAGAAGTTCACGGGCTGATCGGGGAAAACGGTGCAGGAAAGTCGACACTGATCAAAATTCTTACCGGGTTCCATTGCCCCGATAAAGGACAATTTCTGTATAACGGTCAGCAGATAGAACACATGACTCCGCACCGGGCAATGGAATTGGGGATTGCGTGTATCTATCAGGAATTGAATCTTATTCCGGAAATGAGTGTTATGGAAAACGTCTATCTCGGGCGGGAATTATATACGGCAAAGGCTCTCAGTCTTCTTGACAGAAAGCAGATGCTTGAACAGACGGATACTCTTTTCAGGGACATAGATCCTGATATTAATCCGAAAACAAAGGTTGGTCTGCTGGGAATCGGACAGCAGCAGATGGTGGAAATAGCCCGTGCAGTACACGCCGGAGCCAGACTGATAATTATGGATGAACCAACTGCAAGTCTCGGGAAAAATGAGAGCGAAAAGCTTTTTCAGATTATTGCCCGGCTGAAGAAAAATAATGTGACGGTTATTTTTATTTCACACAGACTGGAAGAAGTCAAAAGAATATGCGACAGCATTACAGTACTCCGGGACGGAAAGGTAGTCGGAAGCAGCATTTCAGTTAAGGTGACTATTGACGATATTATAAAACTGATGGTCGGACGGGATATAAAACAGAAGTATCCGAAAATTACTGTTCCTGTCGGAGATGAAATGCTTTCCGTTGAAGGGCTCAGCCGCAGCGGTGTCCTGCACGATATTTCATTCCGGGTCCATGCCGGTGAGATTCTCGGTTTTTCAGGACTTGTCGGAGCCGGGCGTACGGAAATGGCTCGTGCGATTACCGGTGCCGACAGGGCGGATTCCGGTACTATTTTAATACATGGAAAAAAAGTCCATATCAGGAATCCCCGGGATTCGATACGTTCAGGTATTGCATTCCTCACGGAAGACAGAAAAGGCCAGGGACTTGTTCTGATTCAGAGTATTGAATTTAATGTTACGCTCCCCAACCTTCACCGCTATGTCAAAACCGGATTTTTAAGATTGAAAAACATGAGCAGCGATGTAACAAAGCTGGTAAAGGATTTGAACCTGCATTCTACTGGTATAAAAGCATTGGCAAGACAGTTAAGCGGCGGCAACCAGCAGAAAGTTGTTATTGCGAAATGGCTTTTGTCTGAAGCTGATATATTCATATTTGATGAACCGACAAGAGGTATTGATGTCGGAGCAAAAGTAGAAGTTTACAATCTGATAAATCAGCTTGTTTCAAAAGGAGCTGCCGTCATCATGATAAGTTCAGAAATGGATGAATGCATGGGAATGTCCGACCGTATACTGGTAATGCACGAAGGACGTATTACGGGTGAATTTTCCAGAAATGCTTTCAGTCAGGAAAAGATAATGTATGCAACATCAGGCATAAAGGAGTCCGCGGTATGATAAAGCTTAATTGCGGAGTTATAGGACTTGGCCGTCTCGGAATGAAGCACGCACTTGCGATTGCCGGCAGAATTTCAAATGCCAGACTTGCTGCCGTTTCAGATCCTGTTTGTGACAGCAGAAAACGATTAACCGATCAGTTTCCTGATATAAAGACATTCGAAGATTATCATGATCTTCTTGATATAAAGGAAATTGATGCAGTAATTATTGCGTCTCCCACGACGACACATACAGGTATTCTTCTCGATTCGATAAAAGCCGGCAAAGCCGTTTTTTGTGAAAAACCGCTTACTCTGGACAGCAATGAGATTCCTCTGATTGAATCTGCCTGCCGGGAAAAAGCCGCTCTGGTACAGGTCGGTTTTATGCGGCGTTTCGATTCCGGTTATATGGAAGCAAAAAAACGTATTGAAAGCGGAGAAGCCGGAGATCCTGTATCTGTCAGAAGTACGAGCAGAGACCCATCCTGTCCTCCCCTGGAATTTGCAAAGAAAAGCGGCGGTCTGATTTCTGATCTGTGCATACATGATATCGACCTTGTCCGCTGGTTTCTCGGAAGTGAAGTTTCCCAGGTGTTCGCGCAGGGTGCGGTTCTGATGTATCCGGAACTCGGGGCAATCAGCGACATAGACCATGCTGATCTTCTGTTGCGCTGTCAGAACGGAACCCTCGGTTGTATAGAAGGAAGCCGGAATTCCCATTACGGATATGATGTCCGGACGGAGGTTGTCTGTACAAAGGGCGCTGTGTTTATAGGAACGCTGCATAATACACCCTGTGTGGTATTGAATCAGTATGGAGAGAATAGAAACACTGTTCCCGGATTTCTGGACCGGTTTGAACAGGCTTATGTAAGGGAAATTGAATCTTTTACAGATACAGTACTGTCCGGCGGACAACCATCAGTATCTGTAAAAGATGGATTGGCTGCTGTCCGCGTTGCTGTTGCTGCCGGCAAATCACTGCAGGTATCAGCGCCTGTAAATATTATATAGAAGAAAAGGGGAAAAGATATGTCGATGGGGAAAAAATCTGCTTCTGAAAGCACGCGTAATCATATCATGATAAAAGGAATGAGTGAACATTTATACAGCCTGGGAGTCCTGCTCAGCCTGTTTATTTTGTGTATTGTCATTTCAATTCTGTCACCGCGGTTTTTGACGCTGGACAACCTGATGAATGTCGCGGCTCAGGGTGCGGTTAATGCTATCGTTTCAGTGGGAATGTTTCTGGCGATTCTGACGGGGGGGATAGATCTTTCTGTCGGATCAGTCCTTGGGCTGTCGACTATGGTTATGGGAATTTTTGCTGTCAAGCTTGGAGTCTCCCCTTATCTTTCCATTCTTATCGTCCTGCTGATGGGGGGACTCCTGGGACTGATAAACGGCCTTTTACTTACCAAACTTCACCTTCCGCATCCTTTCATATCAACGCTTGGTATGAAGCAGATGGCACGCGGGCTTGCTCTCGTTGTAACAGGTGCCGTACCGATCAGCGGATTTGCAAAACCGATTCAGTTTCTGGGAAGTTATACCGTAGGGTGTGTACCGGTAAGTCTTTTTCTGGTTATGGTCGTTTACATACTGATGTATTTTTTCCTGACACGAACAGCAACCGGCAGATACATATATGCAGTAGGAGGAAATACGGAAGCGAGCAGACTGAGCGGAATTAACGTATCGGCAATTCTCAATCTCGTATACACGATCAGCGGAATAACTGCTGCGCTTGCAGGTCTGGTACTGGTGGGCAGGGTAAACGCTTCATACCCGCTGGCAGGAACTGATTATGACAGCGACGCGATTGCTGCCGTTATTATCGGAGGAGCCAGTTTTTTTGGCGGCGTCGGCAAGATCGGAAATACGATAATCGGTGTACTCCTTATAACCGTATTACGGAATGGATTGAATCTGCTGAATGTGGATTCTGCATTCCAGACTTTTTCGATGGGTGCAGTGATCGTTATTGCGGTTGCAATTGATGTATGGCGGCAGAAGGTGACAAAAAACGCGGCTAAATGAGGTGTTTTATAACCTAAAGGAGGTTTTATGAATAAGTTGATTAAACGTATGGTTGCGGGAATAATGATTTCCGCAGCATGTCTTTGTGCTGTTTTTGCAAATGGCGCAAAAGAAACACCTGAAAAGGGAACCGGAAAAGTCCGTATCGCCATGGTATTGAAAACACTCAGCAGCCAGTACTGGAAAATGGTAGCTGCGGGTGCAAAGGATGCGGCGGCGAAGAACAATGTTGATCTGATTTTACTCGGGCCGCCTACGGAGGATGCTGTTGAACAGCAGGTGAATATGCTGCTGGATGTATTGACACAGCATCCTGCGGTTTTGTGTGTGTCGCCTTCCCAGCCGCCGACAGTCGTAAATATTCTGGAAAAAGCAAAAAGCATGAACATTCCGGTTATTCTTGTTGATACACCGATGCCGGATTCATTTACGGATTATGCAACTTTTATCGGTACTACAAATAAAACTGCCGGGGAACAGGCTGGTAAATTACTGCTGCAAAAACTCAAACCGGGAGCAAACGTACTGCTCATCGAAGGTGCGCCGGGAAATCCGTCTATGACCCAGCGGGTAGACGGAGCGGAAGAAGTTCTCCGGGCAGGAGGCATCAATATCGTAGCCCGTCAGCCGGCATACAGCGATCGTGAAAAAGCCTATACCGTGACGCAGAATGCAATGC
>DCFS01000110.1 GCA_002319875.1 Treponema sp. UBA1798
GGATTTCCCGTACGGTGGACTGGTTCGCACTCGGAATCAGGCTTGTGAACGGAGAAAAAAGGATATCGGGGTCATATTATTCCTGCCGGCTGGGCAGGTGGCTGCACATAACGCTGAACAAAATTACGTCTGACAGCTGTGTTATAACATTTGCAGATATCAGTGGCGTAAAACTATGTGAAAAAAGACTGCACCATCTTGTCAGCCGCGACAGTATTACCGGCCTGCCGAACAGAATCCATTTCAGTGGTACGTTCAATGCCGTAACCGCTGCAGACGGGAAGAAAAGATGCGGACTTGCCGTTATGCTTATCGATATCGATGACATGAAAGCCTTCAGCACAGTCTCAGGTTGTGCTGAAGGGGATCGTATCCTTAAATCGGCAGCAGCGATTTTCGAATCGTTCCGCTCTGATACGGTCAGTCCTTTCCGCATGGGAGACGATGAATTTCTTCTCCTTTTCACAGCCTCTGACAATGAAAACCGGATATACCGGATTGCAGACGCAGTCCTGAAAGCGTTCCGTACTGCAGGCATCTGCATTTCCGCAGGAATTGCACGGTATCCGGAAGATACGGCCGAAGTTCAGAATCTCGTTAAATGTGCGGATATTGCCGTTCAGTCTGTAAAACGCAGCGGCGAGGGCGGATATGCCGGTTTTTGCCGGGAGATGTACGAAGAATTCCTGTCGCACGCAGCGCTGCGGAAAAAAATCCCTGAAGCTGTCAGGAACAACGTTTTCAGCCTGAATTACCAGCCGCAGTTCAATACTGAAACCGGAAAGCTGCGTGGATTTGAAGCACAGCTGCATTGGGATGACGATTCGCTTGGCTGGGTGAATCCGGAGAAAATTATCACGGTAGCGGAAGAAACGCGTACGATAGTCAAACTCGGTTGGTGGATACTGGAAAGCGCTGTCGAAACGCTGAAACACTGGCAGCTCGAATTCGGATTCAGCGGCATTATGTCCGTCAACGTGTCGCCTTTTCTGCTTGAAAGAATGGAGTTTGTTCCTGACCTGTACGATCTGTTGCAGCGCTACGACATACGGTCAGGTTCGCTGGAACTGGAGATCATGGAAAGTCTGTTTATCGACAATCTTCCGCTGTCCGCCGGAACCCTGCACAGGATCAGAAAAGTGGGTGTACTGGTGTCGCTGGACGATTTCGGAACAGGTTATTCGTCTTTCAAGTATCTGCAGATGCTGCCGCTGACGGCGCTTAAGATGGACAAGGCATTTATTTCCGGGCTGAAATCACAGGACGGGATGGAAGCGGATATAGCAGAAGCGATCATTTCTCTTGCACTGAAAATGGGTCTGGAAACCATTGCTGATGGTGTGGAATATCCCGTGCAGCTGGATATACTGAAGTCAATGAAATGTACAACCGTTCAGGGTGGGCTGCCGGGCAGACCGATGGATCTGGTCCGGTGCGAAAAACTGCTTGAATATCGTGAGTTTGCGGTTTGTTTTCCGGGAGTGTCCGGTTCCCCGTGACCGGTGGCTTACAGTCGGAAAAGATAATTGAGGTGATTTCAAAAGTCAGACGGGTTTTGAAATCATTGTTTTAATTTGTGCGGAGGGTTTTATACCCCGCGGTCTGTTGCAGGGCTGTTGTTTTTTTTCCTGTTTTTACTGTTGTTGTGCTATAATAGCAGAAGACTGTCTGATTAAAGCAGGCGGCTGCGGCGGTGATTGATGAATAGCTGGAAAGATATCCTGAAAAAAGATCCGGTTCCTCTATTGCAGCAAAGTACAGATCCTTCAATCCGGTATTATATTTTAACGAAACTGTCTGATGTGTCTGTTGATGACGGCATGAGCGGAAAAGAAAGGAATAGTATCGTTACGTCGGATATGGTCCGTAAACTTCTTGGCCTTCAGCATGAAGACGGGTACTGGGGAAATCCGGCGGATTTTCAGAAAAGGTTTACTGGTACGCTCTGGCAACTGCTTTTCCTTCTGGAGGCAGGATGTGACCCTCTTCTGCCGCAAATGCAGAAAGCCGCCCGGTGTCTGCTGGATATTGACTTTGATACGCGGCAGGGTTTCCTTGTATCGTGGAAAAGAACTCCGCAAGATCCCTGTTACCAGGGATACATACTGCAGGCTGTCCTTTGCTGCGGATTTGAAAATGATCCGCGGGTAAAAGCCATTATCGGCTGGATATGTTCCAATGTCGAATTTCACGACGGCGACGGACAGGTTAAAGATCCCGATGACAGATGCCTGGGACGCCATACGTGTATCCGGGCAGCAGTTCCGCTTGTCCGGGCATTAAGCATGATCCCTCTTCAGCAGAGGAATCCGGACGTCGAACGACTTTTGCGTGAAGGTAACGAATTCCTGCTCGTACATCATGTGTACAGACGCAGTCATAATTTGTCTAAAGTTATAAGCCCGTATATGACGCGTCTTTCTTTTCCCGCCTGGTATTATCCCGATATTCTTCAGATACTGGTTTTACTGACAGATCAGGGAGTTTTTGATGACCGGATGGAAGATGCGGTAAAGCAGTTACTGAAAAAGCAGGATGGAAATGGAATGTGGAAGTTGCAGCGTCCATATAACGAGCGCAAGCCCGGTGATACATTTCCTGTCCTTATTGAAACGGGCGAAAAAGGTCATCTCAATGAATGGATTACCGTACGTGCCCTGTATGTACTGAAAAAATGGTATGAACATGCGAATGCTCTGTAGGCCGGCATTAAGATTTTAGCTGTTACAGCCACGTGCAAAAACCGTGTGGCTTTTGCACGTGAGTGGCTTGCTGGAGTTATTTTATGTTCTGTTGTACTTTTACGAGCAAGTCAACAAGCATGACTCTTTCCTGATCCGTCAGATTACCGGTCAGTATTTTTTCATGTTTATACCGCGATTTTACCGTAGTCTTGTATAACTCTATGCCTCTGCTGGTAAGGCTTACAGTTTTTGTAAGCCTTGTATCTACGGTCAGCTCAGTAATTAAGAGTTGTTTTTCTTCCAGCCGTTTTACTATCCCGTTTATGGTTGAATGGGCAACATCCATGTATACTTCAAGCTTTTTCTGCGTTGTTTTATGGTCAGGCTGCAGATAGATATAGTCTAGTACGCGAACCTGTGCAATCGTCAGTCCCAGTGTATGAAAGTATGCATTTGCACGTTTTTCCAGACTGTCATTAATATTTTTTAAGAGCATGCCGATGTCTGTTTCCGATTTTATCATTTTCCTCTTCCCTGATAAGCAACAATTCTGCCACAAGCAGCGGGTATTAGATCCTCCGCACGGATAAAACCTAGCGTACTACAATTTAAAAGTCAATACAAAATCTTAGTGTAATTCCAATAACAAAATATTAGTGTACCATGCTACATAAATCAGTTGTATTTTTATAGTGTAGTATGGTACAGTGCAGCCTGTAATATAGCATGCTACAGTTGGAGGTTATAACATGAACAGAAAACAGAAACTTGTTTTGCTGTCCGCAACGGTTTGCTTCTGCATGGGCTCTTTGTGGTCTGAAGAAAGCAGAGAGACAGCATCGGGAAAGACGTTGTCGGTTGAAGACGCGGTAAGGATGGCACTTCAAACGCACGTAGATATACAGCGTTCTGCTCTGTCGCTTGAACAGGTTTCGCGCAATTATAAACATTCGTGGAATTCATTTCTTCCGTCGTTGTCTGCAGATGGTACCGGAGAAAAGAAACGCAGCTATAAAGATTCGGATAGCAATAAGCTTTCAATAGAGACCGGAATAAACGCCAGTCTGACTGTAGATCCGGGCATTGGAGACAAGATACGGGAACTGGAATCGGAATACGAAGCCGGGCAAACATCATATGAAGACACGGT
>DCFS01000098.1 GCA_002319875.1 Treponema sp. UBA1798
ATCGGTCTTATCGGAACTATCACTGCACTCCTGATAGGAATTTTTGTAGGTGCTGTGGCAGGCTATGCGGGCGGATCTGTTGATAATATATTGATGCGTTTTGTCGATATTATGTACGGACTTCCTTACATGCTTCTTGTTATCATCATGATGGCCATCCTTGGCCGTAATGTTGCAATCCTTTTTGTCGCGATTGCTCTCGTGTCATGGCTTACTATAGCCAGAGTCGTCCGGGGACAGGTAATCAGTTTGAAAAACTCAGAGTTTATTCAGGCTGCCCGTTCCATGGGTGCCACCCCGTGGCATATTATTGTTAAGCATCTTATTCCGAATACTGCTGGTATTATCATTGCATATGCAACGCTTTCACTTCCCGGATTTATTATGAGTGAAAGTTTCTTGTCTTTTCTTGGTCTGGGTGTTTCAGCCCCTCTCGCTTCGTGGGGATCGCTCATCTCCGATGGCGTTCAGGGAATGGAGTTGTATCCCTGGGTACTGATCATTCCTGCTGTAGTTATGACAGTATTCCTGTTTGCCATGAATTTTCTCGGTGATGGAGTCCGGGATGCATTTGATCCGCAGAGTAAAAACAGGGGATAGGAGTACTAAATGACAGATGAAGTAATATTGCAGGTAAAGGGACTTCGGACATATTTTCATTCTGATGCAGGTATTGTAAAGGCTGTTGACGGTATTACCTTTGATCTGCATAAAGGTGAAACTCTTGGTATTGTCGGAGAATCCGGTTCCGGCAAAAGTGTAACAAATCTTTCAATTATAAATCTGATCCAGACTCCGCCTGGAAAAATAGAGAGTGGAGAAGTTTTATTTCACGGTGAAGATGTACTGAAAATGAACGATGAACGTTTACGTGAAATCAGAGGAAACAGAATATCAATGATTTTTCAGGATCCGATGTCAAGTTTGAATCCTTTTTTACGTATATCCACACAGATGATCGAAACGATACGGATGCACCAGGGCCTTAAAAAGAAGGAAGCAAAGGCAAAAGCTGTCGAAATGCTGAAACTGGCAGGTATTCCGGCTGCTGAATCCCGTATCGATTGTTACCCGCACCAGTTCTCAGGGGGAATGCGGCAGAGGGTTATGATTGCAATGGGACTTTCCTGTAATCCTGAAATTCTTATTGCTGACGAGCCAACAAGCGCGCTCGATGTAACAATCCAGGCTCAGATTATTGAGCTCATGCAGGATCTTACCCGCCGTCTCGGAACTGCAGTTATAATGATAACACATTCCCTTGGTGTCGTTGCCGGTATGTGCGATACGATTAATGTAATGTATGCAGGTAAAACGGTAGAGCATGGTTTAACGATAGATATTTTTAAGGACACGAAACATCCGTATACACAGGGACTGATAAAATCCGTTCCCCGTTTGGACCGGGATACGGATGGTCGTTTATTTTCGATACCGGGACAGCCGCCGAATGTCATAGATCTGCCGGATTGTTGTCCTTTTTATCCGAGGTGTCATAAGGCACTCGAGATATGCAGAAAACAGTATCCACCACTTGTAACATTTAAGAATGGCCATTGTACTTCCTGTTGGTTATATGCTCAGAAAGATGCTGGCACCATTACTACCGGAGATACCAATAATGGATAATATACTTGAAGTTAAAGATCTTAAAATGCATTTTTATGAGGGACATACCGGAATAGTCGGGGGTAAAAAGAAATATCTTTATGCTGTTGACGGTGTGAGTTTTTCAATCGCAAAAGGTGAAACACTCGGGCTTGTGGGGGAATCCGGCTGCGGGAAGTCTACAGTCGCGAGGGCTATCGCACAGCTGCATAGGCCTACATCCGGGCAGGTTTTTCTTGACGGTAAGAATCTTACAGAAATGTCCCCGCGGGAACTGCTCGCAGCGCGCCGAAATATGCAGATAGTTTTTCAGGATCCATATTCGTCGCTCGACCCACGTATGACAACAGCTGAAATTATAGCGGAACCGATGCAGATTTATCATAAACGCGGTATATTCAGAATGTCGGAATCAGAAATAGAACACAGAGTTGAGCATCTGATGGAACTTGTTGGCCTTTCGAAATTCTTCAAAAACCGCTTTCCTCATGAATTTTCCGGCGGGCAGCGGCAACGTATCGGAATTGCCCGTGCGCTTGCGCTGAATCCCCAATTGATTCTGGCTGACGAACCTGTTTCAGCCCTTGATGTCTCAATTCAGGCACAAATATTGAATTTGTTTAAAGACATACAAAAAGAGATGGGGTTGTCATATTTGTTTATAGCTCATGATCTTGCGGTCATAAAGTATATTTCAGACCGTGTTGCAGTTATGTACCTGGGTAAAATCATGGAAATAGGTGATCGTCGTGATTTATATCAGCATCCGCTGCATCCGTATACGAAAGCGCTTCTTTCCGCTGCACCGATACCGGATCCTGAAATTGAAGCGAAAAGAAAGAGAATAATACTCAGCGGTGACGTCCCTTCTCCTACTCTGCAACGGAAAAGCTGTTATTTTTATGACCGGTGCCCCAACCGTATGGACTGTTGTCGCAACAGTCAGCCAGAACTAAAGATACCTGAAAACGGCATAGCAAACCACCATGTAGCGTGTTTTCTGTACAAATAAAGAAAGAGGTTGTTCGCAACCAGTTGAAAGAACGAAAACGTTATCACCCTGATTCTACAGCCCGGATACGTTTTCGATAAAT
>DCFS01000135.1:0-4537 GCA_002319875.1 Treponema sp. UBA1798
CCGCGGGATGAAAAGCGATTTTGTTGTACGCGCGGTTTCCGGGCGGGAATATGTGCTGCTGTCCCCTGCGGATCCTGTCTTCGCATTCCACAGAAGTGTTCTGCCGTTATCAGAAACGATTGTCGGTCCGTTGCCGGAGATACACAGGGCACATACGGTCTGCATTGCATCTGAGAATTCACCGGTTGCCCGCTGAAGCGCATCAAACCAGCCGGCAGACAGTTTCGAAGAATCTTCAACTTCATATGCCTGCTGGGAATAAGCGGTAACAGTACCGTCTGCCTTAATCAGTGCCGCTTTCAGCGATGTAGTTCCTATGTCGGTACACAGGATTGTTGCCTCTGTCTTATTCATTTTGTCAGAAGCTACTTCAGCAGTTTTTCTATGATATCCCGGTTATCGAGAAGGCCGCCGACGGACTGATTGTGGTGTATCCGCATGATGACATTCGCGAATAAACCGCTTACATCCGTACTTATATACCATTCGCGCTTCAGCAATTCTTCATGATAGACAGCATTGGTTCCGATAATCCGGTAGAACAGCCCCTGTTTGTATGCTTCGTCGAACTGCTGGACTGCGGTTCCGGTAAAAAACGGCAGGCTGATGGCTGCTATGACTTTGGTAGCTCCCAGCTCTTTGAGGTATCCCATGGCTTTCAGGAGTGTACCGCCGGTACCAAGCATATCGTCTGCAAGAAATGCGACTTTTCCACGGACATCACCGAGCAGTTTTATCGATTTGATATTGGTACTGCGGGCATCCTGCGTCACAATGGAATAATCGCGTTCCTTGTAAATCATTGCAAGCGGAAGTTTCAGCCCTGCCGCATAGAATTTATTTCTGTCTATTGCACCGGAATCGGGAGAAACGACAACGATATCTTCTGTTCCGTTTTTAAGATCAACTGTCTTTCCCAATTCCCTTATAATCTGATAGCTGGCATGCAGGTTTTCAAGATGCGTAAGGCTGAATGTGTTTTCTATTTCGCGGGAATGGATATCAAGTGTAATAATCCGCTGTACACCGAGATTTTCGTAGATGTGTCCCAGCATACGGGCTGTCAGGCCTTCGCGTCCTTTTTTCTTGTGCTGCCGGCTGTACGGATAAACCGGCAGCACCAGTGTTATCTGGGTTGCACCGGCCTGCTGTACT
Organism: Treponema sp. UBA1798; assembly: GCA_002319875.1. GTDB lineage: Bacteria > Spirochaetota > Spirochaetia > Treponematales > Treponemataceae > Treponema_D. The sequence continues at coordinate 1,156 of DCFS01000135.1, forward strand.
GCGTCAATTGTTACGAGCATCGACATGACATGATCGTTTACGGACAGTGAATGTACGTTCTTACCGTCGTTTAAAGGAAGCGGTTCATGATTTTCCACATCCTGGAAAATATAGACATCCTTTCCGCGGACACAGTCCAAAAGCTCTGTCTTAAATTCTCCGTTCATGAAATAGGTGAAACGGGCATTAACCTTGAAAACCGGTGGACGGTAACTGTCTATCTCCCCTCTCATGCAGACTTCCGATGTCATGAGATCATTAGTCAGATTGATCTGCTGGATCAGTTTGTCTTTATCTACCTGATATCTTTTTGAAATAACATCGGTTTTTAAAGTAAAACGATGTTTATACATATTACGAAGATGTGTAATGACTGCATTGGCAAATGCGTCACCACCGGGACAGGCCACTATAGCGAGATTGGTCGGTTCGGAATACGGCATTATTCAGACCCCTGTTATTTTTGACGGTGTTATATTCTATCATTTCTGCTTATGAGGGTCAAGATTTTCAATAAAACATACATAAAGTACAGAATAATGATTTATTTGCAGAAAATTAATTGTTCTCACTGTTTTTTGCCTGTATAATACGATCATGCTTATCAGAAAAACAAAAATAGTTTGTTCGATCGGCCCTGCCTCGGACAATGATGAAACCATACGTAAAATGATCCTTGCCGGAATGAATGTTGCGCGTTTTAACTTTTCCCATGGAGATTATGTATGGCACAAGTCGGCTATGGATCGCGTAAAACGCATATCAGCGCAGTTAAAGATGCCTGTAGCTATCCTGCTCGACACAAAAGGCCCTGAAATACGTACCGGTATGACTGATAACGGCAGTGTTCTTCAAATTCATGCAGGAGATACGGTTGAAGTCGTCGCGGACGGGTCTCTGTGTTGCGGTCCGGGGTGTGAAAAATGTGCTCATCTGTCAGTTTCCTGGACAGATCTGCCAAACCGCGTAAAACCCGGAATCCGTATACTGATTGCTGACGGTCTCATAGAACTTGACGTTGAAAGAGTCGAGGAGGGCACAGTTATCTGTACTGCCCGCAATTCGGGAGAAATCGGCAACAGGAAAAATGTAAATCTTATCGGTATTCATGCAGGCCTTCCGATTATGGCTGAACAGGATAAAAATGATATCGCTTTCGGAGTGGCGCAGAATATTGATTTTGTGGCAGCCAGTTTTGTGAGTTTTCCGGAGGAAGTTGTCCAGATCAGGGATTATTTAGTCTCTCTCGACAGTAAAGCCAGGATTATCGCAAAAATTGAAAATGAAGAAGGCCTTAACAATATAGAAAGAATTATTGAAGAATCGGATGGCGTTATGGTGGCGCGGGGCGATCTTGGTGTACAGCTGCCGACGGAACGTATTCCTCTGGCCCAGAAGATGATCATCGGCAAATGCCGGGAAGCCGGAAAGCCGGTTATCACGGCAACGCAGATGCTCGACTCCATGATCGTAAACCCCCGTCCTACCCGTGCCGAACTTACCGATGTGGCGAATGCTGTTTTTGACGGTACTGATGCGGTCATGCTTTCCGGTGAAACTGCAGGCGGAAAGTATCCGGTTGAAGCTGTTGAAACGATGGCAAGGATCGTTCAGACTACGGAGCAGTCTGAAGAATACCGTAAGCGTATGTTTGAGATTGATAAAACGTATGCAGTGGATGCTGATATCGGACACATTGTAGCACATAACGCATTTACGCTTGCCGCAGACGTTGAGGCAAAGGCAATTATTACGCCGACGCTTCATGGGAATACAGCGCGCCTTATCAGCAGGTTCCGGCCTGTACAGACTGTCATAGCGGTAACACCTTATGAACAGATTGTACGTCAGCTTATGCTTAACTGGGGAGTGGAGCCTGTGCTGTCGAAAGTAGTCAGCGATTCTGAAGAGATGATCCAGAATTCCATAAAGATGGCTCTTGATGAAAGGGCCGTAACTTTTTCCGACCGCATCGTTATGGTTGCAGGAATACCGCTTCATAGTCCTCTTATGGTTAATACGATTAAAGTTCTGCTTGTTGGAAACGTTCTTGCCCGCGGATCGGGATTCGGATGTGCCGATGCTGCTTTCCCGAAGGCTTCCGGAAGGATTATCCGGGCGGAAACTCCTGAAGAAGCACGAAGTTATGTAAAAAACAATAAAGCGAATATACTTGTCTGCTGGCGTATTACGGAAGATTATATACCCCTTTTGCGTATTGTGAACGGCGTTATTGCAGAGTCCGGCAGTGATTTGAACAGTGAACTGCTGTCGCAGGTGAACAAAACGCTGGTCTGGGTTACAGATACGTCTTGTGCCTTGAAATCGCTTGAATCAGGTCAGTCTGTTACGGTTGATGGAGAACAGGGGCTTGTGTATGAAGGTACTGTGTAATTTTACGCTTGCATATACGCTGCCGTAATTTTATACTGATCATATGCATCTGACACTTATGGGAACCGGGACGAGTCATGGTATGCCGGTGATAGCATGCCATTGTCACGGTTGTACTTCGCACGATAAAAGGGATAAGAGGCTGCGCTGCAGTGCTTATATCTGCCAAAGGGAAAATCACGGGGTGACTACCCGGATTGTTATAGATACGGGTCCGGAATTCCGCATTCAGGCTTTAAAGTATAAAATACCGGCTTTGAATGCGGTTCTGTTAACGCACAGCCACGCGGATCATCTTCATGGTCTTGATGATCTGCGGATATTCAGCCACACAGAGTTCTGCCCCGGATGTAAAGGCAGTTCGGTGTCTTATCCTGAGACGCATGGACAGGGGCTGCCGATTTATACCAATGCAGAAGCTATTGAAGATGTAAAGAACCGTTTTGATTATGTTTTCAAAAAGACACAGGAGGGAGGGGGAAAACCCAGGCTTGTGCTTATAGATTGTGCAGCTTATTCGGGAAGTCAGCCTCTTATGATCGGAAGTGTAAGCGTTATTCCTGTTCCTATGATGCATGGCGAACTGCCGACTGCCGGATGGCTTTTAGGGTGTACCGCCCGTGATGGAACAAAACATTCGGTTGCTTATCTGACCGATTGCAACTATATAAGTCCGGAGTCTGTTGCATTGCTGAAGGAATTCGGCGGAACAATAGACCATGTCGTTATCGACGGGTTACGCGTAAAATCTCATTCTACGCATTGTTCTTTTGATGAGGCAATGGCGTATGCTTCCCGGATTGGCGGCAGACATACGTGGTTTACCCATATCTGCCATGATATGCGCCATATTGAAATTATCGACTATATACGTTCCAGGCTTGGTTTTTATCCGTCTCTCGAAAAAATCGTAAGTGAGGGAGGCTCTGTTGAACCAGCCTGTGACGGTCTTGTCCTGAAAATAGGAGAAGATAAGACGACTTGACAT
>DCFS01000135.1:4849-6343 GCA_002319875.1 Treponema sp. UBA1798
AAAACCCGCTCGTCGGGAGCGGGTTTCTGCAAATGAGCCAGACAATAATTTTAGTTTGAAGTTTTCTGATCTTCTTTGGGTACGCTGACTTTCTTTGTAATAAAACCGCTGCGAAGACAACGTGCGCAAACATTTAATGTATGTGTCGTACCTTCGAGTTCCGTTTTTACTTTCAGCAGATTCGGTTTCCAGGTACGGTGAGTATGATTAAAAGATTTGCTGACTTTATTACCGTACATCGGATGTTTTCCGCAAATATCACATGTTCTGGACATATCGTTACCTACCTTATTGCTACGCGTGAGTCCGTCTATATTACCTGAATAGTTTAAAAGTGTCAACCCGGGAGTTAACATAAGAGTCTTCCTGCAATTCTTGTATTTCCGGTACGGTAACTATATAATCTATCTCTATAAAAGAGGATTGTTATGATAACATCGAAAACTGTTTCTACGCCAGGGCTGATAATTATCAGGATTGCGCTTGGCTTTTTTTTCCTGGTAAGCGGTATATCGACCCTGCAGGGAGGTACCGGAGATGAAGCAACCGCCGCTATCAGGCACCTGGTAAACGGAGATCTTTCCCATATTCTGTGCGTCGTTTTTGGACTGGTAGAATTACTGGCAGGTATTCTGCTTCTGCTGAAATTTTTTCTGGATACCAGTTCGCTTCTGGATACAATTCTTATGGTGATTATTACGGTTGTATGGATTATCGCCATTATTCTTATAGATATTCTTGGTCACGGCGGCCTGATGAATGGCTTCGGAGGTAATCTGCTCTCGTATCTGAAAATTGTCTCCGGCCATCTACTTGTTCTTGGTTCCATTTTTATAGTGTACTGCTGATGTCGATGACGGAAGGTACCATGGAACTCCGTATTGTATCGGAGAATGATGCGGAAGAATTGCTGAATATTTATGCGCCGTATGTACGGGATACTGCCATTTCATTTGAATATCAGGTCCCGTCAGCAGCGGAATTCCGCCGGAGAATACGCAGCATACTGCGTTCATATCCTTACATAGCGGCAATTGAAGATGGTAAAATCCGGGGCTATTCGTATGCCGGTGCTTTTAAGGAGAGGGAGGCGTACCGGCATGCTGTTGAAATGACGGTATATGTTGACCGGCAGTGCAGAGGCCGCGGAATCGGTACTGCTTTGTATGCCGGAATTGAAAAGATTCTCATACGGCAGGGAATATTGAACCTTAATGCGTGTATCGGCTATACACCGCGCAGTAATGATCCGTATCTGACTAACGCAAGTATGACATTCCATGAGCACGAGGGGTATCATCTTGCCGGCCGTTTTGAAAAGTGCGGTTATAAATTCAATAACTGGTATGACATGATATGGATGGAAAAACTTATCGGTGAACATTCAGCAGACGCGCCCGTCTTTAAGAGTTTTCCGGAGCTGGAAATATCTCTTAAGGGAACCTCTAAAAACTGAAGTTTTTAGAGGTAACTCTGAAAGTGCGATGTTTTAAG
>DCFS01000084.1 GCA_002319875.1 Treponema sp. UBA1798
GGGTAGTCTGCGAAATGCATTATCATGATGAAGCTGATTCCCTTGAAATGTTCGGTCAGGCAGGAATCCCTGTAGAGCATTTAAACGACGATACCCAGACATATAAAGATATGTGAAGACCTGTTTTATTCGTGCGGAGAAGGGTTAATCCCCGTCCACTGGCGCGTATGTGGGGTAATTAAATCCAGACTGTAATACCTTTAGAGAACTATAACCCCGCAGGCAACAGGGAGGGGCGATGGTTTTATGTTTTATCCTGAGTTCCCCATACTTAAATATTTTGAGGAATTTATGATTTCCGGCGGAAAGATTTTTTCTACTTTTTCAGATTTGCCGTAAGCCAGTTCTTTAAGTCGGTATAACTGTTTTCCATGGTAATTGCCCGGTCTGGTAGTGCCATTACTCTGGATAACCGGTCAGGCATAGCAGGTTCCCTTCCTGCTGCCAGTCTTACTGTTGTACTGAATTTTGCAGGGTCAGCTGTTTCGAGTACAATCCCGACGGCTCTTTTTTCCGTAACCGCCAGTGCCCAATCCGGTATGTTCGGGGTAAGCCCTGGTTTTTTATAATCACCTTTCTGCCCGTTCAGGAGATTTTCCATAGCACCATGACGCATGTCATCCCATGCCTTCCATGCAATAGCACCATGAGGATCTGTAATATATCCTGTTTTTCTGAGGCAGTCTTTGATTGCCTCCATAATACCGTTGTTGTCAAGCCAGTAGGAGGCGAAAAGGCTGCGAACTTCGTCCAGCGTATACATTGCAGTAATCCGTTCATAATTGCTTGGATCGCCTACATCCATTGCATTGGCATATGTCATTACAGACGGCATAGGGATATACTTACCGGTTGCAATCCAGTCAGGAACAGTATGATTTGCATTGGTCGCAGCTACAAAACCCGTAATAGGGGCTCCCATCTTACGGGCAATGAGTCCTGACGTCAGGTTGCCAAAATTGCCGGAAGGTACAACAACGATAATTGCCGGATTTTCGATTCGGTTATCATACAGACATCGATTTTTCACGACTATGGATGAATACATATAATAGAAACTTTGCGGCAACAGGCGTGATATGTTAATGGAATTGGCAGACGAAAGCCGTAACTGTTTTCTTAGTTCTGTATCAGTAAAAGCTGTTTTTACCAGTTTCTGGCAATCGTCGAATGTTCCTTTTATTTTGAGAGCCTGCACATTACCGGTAAAAGTAGAAAGCTGTTTTTCCTGAAGCGGACTTATTTTTCCCTCAGGATAGAGAATCGTTACATCAAGCCCTTCGACATTATGAAAGGCACTCCCCACAGCACTACCTGTATCACCTGATGTTGCTACGAGGATATGAAGCGTATCGTTTTCATTGCGGTTAAAATACGCCATAACACGTGCCATAAAACGGGCTCCAAAATCCTTGAAAGCACACGTTGGCCCGTGAAATAATTCAAGTACATAGGTGACAGGATCGATGGGAACTACATGGGAAATAAAGGGATAGGCATCTTGTATAATAGCATCAAGGTCGCTGTCCTGTATTTCCCCGTCTGTATACGGTTTAGACATAGCAAAAGCTATTTCCCTGAAAGACGGATCTGCTGTTTGTTCAAGATAGGTTTTGTCAATTTCCGGATACGCAGTCGGTATATACAAACCACCAGTTGCTGCATTCATACCGTTAATGACTGCAGTTCTGAAATCAGTTCGTACTGTTTTATCACGCGTATCAGTGTAAACCATCGCTTTCCCCTTTGTTTTGTAAAATTGGTATGGAATTACATACCGTATATAATGGAAGCCGTAATCTCTTTTGCCAGAATCTGCTTGGCGGTATCCGGCAATTTCCATTCAGTTTTTTCAACCACAGGCCCGGTAGTTTTATGCATTGAATAAAGCTGTTTTCCGTTTTTCATATCGAGGCAGATAATATCACCTTCCAGTTCGCAGGTAAAACCGTCTGCCGTTTTTTCGACGGGTTTTGCATATTTTACGATACCATACACAAAAAAAGCTGCAGAATTACCGACCAGACTGTGAGCTGCATCGTATACGGCCTGCTGATTGCCGCTTTTTATTTCCTTCGAAAAATCAACGTTTCCGATATTGGTAAATCCGCTGGTCATCATGGAAATGAGAAGTTTTGAAGAAGAGGGGCTCCCTTTCAGATCGCAGTCAACCAGGCAGATTATGCCGCCTTTTCCTATAAAATCAGTACGTACTTTCCATGATGCCTGAACAGATGCACCTGCCGCAATTTTTGCCAGTTCGGGATCTGCAGACGGTATGGAAGGCTGAAACAGTATCTGGCTGTCAAATGCACAGTCCGGTACAGGCGGATTAAAAACTGCCGTCCCTGTAGTATCTGTTTTTATCGAAGAAGTCCCGTATATAATACTCTCACCACTCCTTGATTCTGGATATGAAACTGTTATCTGGAAATTTCCAGCAGGCGTTCCGTCCGAATACAATGCCCTGACGGTATAAGGTTTATTGAATGGTACATGTTTTATAGTCAGCCCCGGAGATGAAACCACCGACAGATTCAAGCCGCTTATTTGTTTTCGAAAAGCCGAATCCTGTATAACTACAGGCTCTACAGGTGCTATTTTCTGTTCCCCGTTGTCAGTCACAACAGGAGTTTTCGGGGGATCAGCTACAGCGTTACCCGTCGTTCTGCACGAAACTGATACTATGCATATTATCAGTAACGTCATCGTAGTCTTTTTTCTGAAAAACGCTTCCATTTCATTGCCTTTGTTTTTATATTGAGAGTCTATTTATTTTCCATATTATAATATAGAAAACAGTATTCCTCAAGTATAATTACAATTTTACAGCATTTTTATGTAAAAATGTATTGCTAATTTAATTTTTTTTAACTAGAGTTATCTTTATGAGAAGTACGAAAGCGGTTATTTATATGGATAATCTGCGTAACAACCTCAGGAGTATACGCTCTGTTATTCGTAAAGAGACGAAAATGTGCGTTGCCGTTAAAGCTGACGCATACGGGCATGGAGCTGTTACCGTTGCAAAGGAAGCGGTTAACTGTGGAACTGAATATTTAGCAGTAGCAACTGTTGATGAGGGTATAGAACTTCGAAAAGCGGGAATATCCTGTTCCATTCTGATATTGAGTCTGTGCATACCTGATGAAATTGAATCTGTGGTACAGAATGATCTGACCCCGCTTGTTTTTGATAGTGAATATATTTCTCTTTTTGAGAAAGCTGCAACTTTATATGGAAAGGAACGCTTTGCGGTTCATCTTGCTGTTGACACCGGTATGGGCAGAATCGGTTGTCTGCCGGAACAGGCAGTCCGATATGCCAGGCAGATAACGGACTGCAGACACCTTAAACTGGAAGGTATGTGCACACATTTTGCAGTTGCCGACAGCGTACAGCAGGAAAACCGTATATATACAGAGAGTCAGTTCAAAACGTTTCTGGAAACCACAGAAAAAGTCAGACAGGCGGGAATAAATCCGGGAATTCGTCACTGTGCGAGCTCTGCAGCATTATTGGACCATCCTGAAATGCAGCTTGATATGGTGAGACCGGGTATAATAACATATGGTTACTATCCTGATCAGATCACTGAAGAATATCTTGCTTCTACCGGCAGGCCTGTACATTTAAAACCTGTTATGGCTCTTGAATCTGCGGTTGTTGCAATCCGTCCGTTTGAATCCGGAAAATCTGTTTCTTATGGCCGGACATGGACAGCTTGTGCAGAAACAGATATAGCAGTCCTTCCTGCCGGATACGGAGATGGCCTTTTGAGACGTTTTTCTCCGGGCCTTCAGGTAGCAATAAACGGGAAAGCATATCCTGTACGCGGACGTATCTGTATGGACCAGTGCATGGTGGACATCGGTAGAAATAACCGGGAAATAAAACGCTGGGATAAAGTTCTTATATTCGGTCCTGAAGAATCCGGTGCACTCCAGTCAGCTGATACTCTTGCGAAAGCAACGGGCACAATTTCCTATGAAATTCTGACCGCCATCACAAAACGTGTACCGCGCATCTATCTGTAAGCTGAAAGTATTTTTTTTACTTCAGCTAGCAGGTAAAAAGAGCCGGTAACCAGAAGTATCGCCGGCTCTCTGTCTGCCTGCTGAAGAGCCTCTTCAATTGCCGCCTTGTAATCGCGGTTCAATATATACGGAATTCCTGCTTTCTTAAACGCATTTTCCATTCTTTCCGGATCAGACTGTTTTATATTGCCGGGAACGGTAACGGTAATTCTTGAAAACCGGCCTCTGAAAAGTACGGCGATATCTTCGGCATCTTTATCCGCTGCACAGGCAAATAAAAGATGTGCATTGAAATTATTAAAAAAATTATTAAATGTATCCATTGTATAATGCACGCTGTTAACAGTATGAGCTCCGTCAAGAACGATACAACGGGCAATTCCGTCTTTTTCAGGATGTATCAGTTCAAATCTGCCGGGCAGCATAGCCCTGGATAATCCCTTTTCGATAACGGTTTCACTGATTTCAGGCAGTATTTTTTTTACGGTTAATGCTGCAAGCGCGGCATTTCCGACCTGAAATGCTCCAGGCATTAGCAGTTTCGTTTCTACCGGTCTGGCAAAAACAGCAGACTCAAGATGTATATTCATATAAAAAGCACAGTTATCTAAATCAAATGAAGATGTATCTTTTTTAATATATGTTTCTGCAGGAACATATGAAAAAGAACTTCGTTTCAGAAGCTCATCAACAAAAAAGACAGGCGCATGCCGTTCTGCTGCAATTGAAGCAAATACTTTTCGCACAGAAGGTTGCTGAGCTGCAATTATAACTGGTACCGACTCCTTTATAATACCGGCTTTTTCAGCTGCTATTTTTTCCACAGTATTTCCAAGATATTGCGTGTGCTCCAATTCTATCGGGGTAATAGCACATATTTCAGGCATAAGGACATTCGTTGCATCAAGACGTCCCCCGAGTCCGACTTCATATACTCCCCAGTCAACTTCGGCCTGTCTGAAACAAATAAACGCAAACAAAGTGGCCAGTTCAAACCATGTCAGAGGCCTGCCTCCGGGAAACTCTGACTGCGGAATTTTTTTAATACCATCGATCAGCTCTGAGACAGCTTTGTCATATATAAAATCGGTAAAACAGCCATGAGCCGTTCCTACGCGTTCAACAAAATCGGTAATATGGGGTGATGTATATAATCCGACAGTATGTCCTGCTTCTTCAAGTATTGAGCTGATCATTGAAGAAACGGAACCTTTCCCTTTTGACCCTGCAATATGAAATGCCGGGATACAGTTCTGTGGATTTCCAAATCTGGCACATAAAAACTGCATCGTATCAAGCCAGAACATATTTTTTTGAGGAAGCTTTTCGAAGTTAAGATATGAATTAAGCCACTCTTCCAGAACCGAGAGCGATCCGATCCTTGACATAGGGAGAGTATATGCTTTTATACCAGTTACATCAATCATGAAGGCATCTATTGACTAATCTGTAAGAGAAAGTATAAAATTAATTTGTTGTGTTGTTTCGATATTCTGCAGACAAAAACGGTAAACCAGTAAGGAAAGCCGTCATTTATACAAAAAACGAACATAGTATTCAGTTACAAAATATTGATGCTGATGCTTTACGTATAGTTACACACCTTCGCGACTCTGGTTTTGACGCATATATCGTCGGTGGTGCCGTAAGGGATCTTATTGTAGGGAAAAATCCGAAGGATTTTGATATTGTTACAGATGCAACGCCTTCACGAATAAAAAAAATATTCCGGAATTCCAGAATAATAGGACGGAGATTCAGACTTGTCCATGTCTTTTTTGGCCCCAAGATATTTGAAGTCAGTACGTTCCGATCCACAGTAGATGGTTCGGTAGGGAATAGTTTTGGAACCATTGAAGAAGATGTAATGCGCAGGGATTTTACGCTTAACGCTTTATATTATGATCCGTTAAAAGAGCAGATTATAGACTATGTCGGTGGCGTACAGGATATAAAAAAAGGAATTATCAAAACGGTTATTCCCTTAGACAGAATTTTCGTTGAAGATCCTGTACGGATGCTCCGGGCAATAAAGTATTCAGCAACGACGGGCTGCAGACTGCCGTTTTTCCTTAACAGAAAAATACGTTTTTCCGCACATCTGCTTTCTCCCGTATCTCCTTCAAGGCTTACGGAAGAAATGCTTAAGATAATTAACAGCGGACATTCATATGAGATCGTTACGAAAGCTCTCAAAACAGACTTGTATATGTATCTGCAGCCCACCGCAACAGCGATGATGTATGAAAATCCTGATTATGAAAAAAAATATCTTGCACATCTTAAAGATCTTGACGCATTAAACACAAAGACACCTTCTGCCACGCTGGGGCAGAAGCTCGTCTTTATTATATGTGACTTCATCACAGACCTTACCGACTGGAATAAAGAAGTTGAGAATAATTCTTCAATCAGTGAAATCTATATGAAGACATGGAGTGAATGCAGGAATTTCGTTTTACCGATGAATCCGCAACGTGCAGAACTGGAATGGGCAATCCGATCTGTCCTTAAGGAACTGGGGGTTATGGTACGTTTACCGAAACGTACAAGATCCTCTGATTCTTTCAGACTGGCTACAAGATAGTAACGGACTGTTTGTGTCGCCGCTACCGGCGGATATTTTCTGTTCCCGTGATTTTGTCAATAATTATACTGACTTCTTCTATAAGTATACCGGTATAGCGTTCTATGTTATCAATGACATAATCCTGGAGATTATGAATTTCTCCGGTCAGCTGAGTTCCGAACGGGACGTCTATGGTAATAATAAGTCTGTAACCATGACTGTCTGTTTTTATTGTCAATCTCTTTACTCGTATTCCCGGATCAAATTCTGCAACGCAATGCATCGCCATTTGTGTCAAAGCCGCTTCTGAAATAGATATGCGTCCTTTTTTTGAAAATTCAGGACGAACTATAGATTTTTCAAAAGGTTTACCTTCTGTTTCTGAACTGTTATTAAAAAACTTTTTCTGATGAAACAAAACACGTATAGAATCATAAAAAATCTGCGGATATGTCCGTTTTACTTCAATTGCAGGAACTGGGATAACATGTTTTCCTTCGATCTGTCTTGACCTGATGGCCTTTTCTATGTCTTCTCTTGTGGAAATATCTTCAATTTTGATAATTTTTGAGGGAGGAGGTAATTGCAACCGTGTTGCAATTTTTATAACCATTTTATCAGATGTACCGAGAATAAGTATTTTATTTATCTTGGAATGATGAAGTGCACGCGCAATTTCATCCCGATGTTCCTTATCATCAAAAAGTGCAACCCGGACAGCCCCCATATAGGTTTTTTCCCGTTTGGCAGAATGTCCTGCAATTATCTTGTCATCCTGAATGAGCAGACCGTCATCAATAATCGCGTTTATACTGTATTTTTGAGCTAACAATTTTGAACGGAAACTTTTTCCTGTTCCGCTTTCACCTACGAGAGCATATACTGTCATTCCCTTAAATTTTTGCAGAAAATCGGAAAAAGGATTCATATTCAGTTTATTGCAGTATAAACTTTTCAGTTCTATTTATCAAGGTTTTATTTAACATTTTTTCAAAATCTGTCGAAATAGGAGCCATTATCATTTCAGGCACCAGAATGGGATTATCTTTTTGTATATTCAGTTCTATGGCATGCAAAAAAAAGTCCCTTGCTTCCTGTATCTTCCGGCCGCCGTATGCTGTATCGCCGAGCAATGGATGGCCATGATATGCCGACTGGGAACGGATTTGATGGGTCCGTCCTGTTCTGATTGAAAATTCAGCAAACGTGACAGGTTTTTCCTCATATCTGCCATAGGCAATCGGCCGGGCATTTGTTATAGCCAGTTTTCCTTCACGATCCGAAACTGTGACCGTATGAAATAATCCCTGCGGTATTTCCTGATTACGTAAAATACTATCCGACCAGTCTTCAGAAGCCTCAAGATGACCTTCTATAAGCGCAACATATTTCTTCCCTATTTTGTGCTGTGCAATGGCTTCGGAAAACCACTGAGCTCCAGCAAGATTTTGCGAAAAAACAAGTATACCAGTCGTTTTCCGGTCAAGACGATGAAGAGGTCCCGGAATAAAAGAAAGAGACCTGTCGTGTTTATTGTATTCTTTTTTCCATATTTCATATACGGTAGAAGAGAGAGAATTGTTACCGCCCTGAACAGAAATATCATACGGTTTATTGACAATGAGAACATATTCATTATGGAAAAGAATGTTCCCTAATTCGGGATACGAATCGATTCCAGTATGAACGGATATCTTGCTGCTGCTGTTTTTTTTCTGGAGAAACAGAGCAACCGATATGCAGTCTCCCTCTTGTACCCTTGTTTCAGGCCGGGTCCTTGAATCATTTAGTCGTATAAGTCCGCTCCGGACAGCTTTATAAATTTGGGGAAGATTTTCACAGGAAAGAATCCGTCTCAGAATACGATCAAGCCTGCGACCGTCATCATCTCTCCCTGCATAAAACTTCATAAAATCCATATCTGTATTATATGCCGCAAAACGTGTTCATGCTACTAGACAAAACTTTACACGATGGTAAAATACCGGTATGTTAATTAATGCCAGAACGCAGTTCAATCTGTTATTTACAAATCCTGTTTTTCTTGCATGTGTATCAAGCTGGTTCTGTGCCCAATTTATAAAGACCGTAATAAAACTTTTTTACGGACAGATCCGCAGTATCAGGCAGCTTTGTGAATTAATGTTCTGGAGGACAGGGGGAATGCCTTCCAGCCATTCTGCATTGGTATCATCGCTTTGTACTTCAATTGCATTCAGATCGGGAACCAATTCTGATATTTTTGTTCTTTCATTAGGTTTTTTTTTGATAACAGTCCGCGATGCTGTTGGTGTCAGGCGTGCAAACGGTGTACAGGCAAGACGGTTGAATGAAATTGTCAGAGTATTAAATGAAAAGCATATAGCCGATTTCAAGTATATAAAAGAAGTTCAGGGACATTCTCCCATGGAAGTATTTATAGGATGTCTTTTGGGTTTTTTTATCGGTGTAGCTTTTTCTGTATTATAAAAATATGAAAATTTCAAAAAGTTTTTTTATCGCAACGGGAATTATCTGTATTTGTAGTTTCTGTCTGTTTTTTTTCCGGCATATTCCTGTAAGTCATCCATGGAAAGGATATGAAATAATGTACATTCCCAAAGATGTTTCTGAAAAACAGGTTCTCGGTGTTTTAGCAACTGCCGGATGCCGCAATGTAATAGCTTCATCTGTCCAGGAGATACCTGCACCTAGAGTATACTGTCCGATAAAACAAAATGGGGAAAATACTGACGAATCGTATCTTGAAAAGCGGAATGCATTTTTTTCTGATAAACATAATCAATACAGACTTTTTTATATTTCTGATGCATACATAAAAAATGCGCAAAAAGCTATGGAAATACTGATTTCAGAATACCATATCAAGGCTGGTATTGATTCTTCAGAAACTTTCCCATGGATGGCGATAGTCATATGTTTCCTTTTATATGTTTTACTGCTTTTTAATGCTGAAAATCAGTTCGTGTATGGTTTTGCCGGTATTTTCCCATTATTGTTTATTCTGTGTTTTCCATTTTATACAATCGCAGCAGCTGTCTGCCTGTTGTTATATGACTATTACCTTATCCAGAAAGTGTGGCAGAGAGCAGGTGCCGTACATTATCTGGTAAAGAACTCTTTAGTCCTTTGTTTTGCGGCTATATCACTGCTCATTGTATTTATTACGTCTTTTACTGCCGGGATAATCCTGATGATGATACCCGCTGCATCTTTTTCTGCTGTTTTTCTCTATCATGCATTTGAAAAAAAGAAGGCCTTTTCTCCTGTTTTTATCAGACCTGCCGGATTTATTTCTATTATCAACAGAAAAAGCGTACATTTTATGCTCTCATGTGCTACCGGAATCTGCTTACTGACAGTATTCGCGTTATTTGGAGTAGACAAATCTCCATCTGTATCGGTAAAAGGTGTATCACTTCCGGTTCCGATCAGATATTCAGTTAGTCGCGGAGTAAAAGCGTTTCCAAGTCTGACAGATTATATAGTATGGAACTGGAATACGATAACTTATCCGTACCGTTCTCTTAATAATAAAGATAACTTATACAGTATACCTGAAAATGGTGAAACGGTTATTCTTCCGAGATATAAAGAAACGGAAAATGGTATATCTGAAAGTAATGAAATTGTATTCAGGTATGATTCTGCATTTCGAAAAACTGTAATAAAAAGTATTGATGCATTGCCTTATCCGGCAATCGAAAAAGTGCTTAAAAAACAGGGAAATTCTGTCTGTATCGGTTATCTGATAACGGACAGAAAAGCATATGACCCGAAAAGTCTCTTACTGCTTCTTGCAGCAGGATTTGTACCTCTCATGGTATTTGTGTATAATATTACCATACGGAAGAAAAAAAATGATATCCATTTCTAATTTTATTCAAAGTGAAAAAAAACTCTTTAAGAATTCAGTATGCGCCTTTCTGCCTGAGACGGTAATAATACCGTTTAAGCAGGCGTATAAATCTCATTGCACGGCTATGGTTTCTCCCGGTGATATCGTAACAGAAGGGCAGATCATTGCACAATGCAGGACTGATTCCGATGATATGCTTCTGGAAAATATTCATGCTTCTGTGCCTGGCAAGGTGATTGATATCTGTTTAACCCAACTTCCTGATGGTACGGAAAGTCTTGCAGCAAAAATACATCTTGAGGGAAAATTCTCCTATCGTGGGAAAAAACATACTGATTTTAACTGGGAAACTGTTTCGTGTAATACTCTGACGGAAATAATAGCTGAACGGGGAATTGTTAACACATTTGACAGTAATAAACCTGTTTTCCTATCAGAAGATGTTTCCCATTGTTTTGGAAGACAATCTCCTTTACTGATTGTCAGACTGTTTGATGAAGATCCTTCCAGTGCGACGGATTCTACACTTGCAAGGCTTTATATTAAACAAATATTTACCGGAGCGGCCATTCTGGCACGAACAATTACTGCTTCCGGTCTTGTATGCATTTATAATGTATGTGACAGTATGATACCGGCAACCTGTAATAGTCTTACAGAACTTCTGCACGGGATACCTGTAAGTTACGTTGCTGCAAACTGCAGAAAATACCCGTGTGGATTTAAGCGAGATATATTCTCTGCCATACGCAGATCATCTGCGGCAGAACCTTTTTCACAGATCAGTATGTTTGATTTATATACCGATGCTTCCACAATGCTTCAACTTTATAATGCCGTAGTCTTTTCAATTCCTGTTATCGACCAATATGTACACGTTAAAGGGAATTGTCTGCCTGCTTCCGGAATCCTGAAAACATGTATTGGCACTTCGCTGGGAGCTCTGGCAGAGCAATGCGGAGGTTTTACTTCGGAGCCTTCAAAAATAATCATCAATGGACTTTTTACCGGATGTGCAATAAGCAGTCTTGA
>DCFS01000026.1 GCA_002319875.1 Treponema sp. UBA1798
CGCGACCGGTGGACAATGATAATCATTCTGATTCTTCCGGTCGTTATGCTGATCCTGTTTGGTTATGCACTCAATACCGAAGTACGGAACACCTCGATCGCCGTATGCGATCCGTCGGATGACTATGCTACGTGCCGGATTATTGAAGCGCTTGATCACAGTCAGTATTTCGATGTTGTGCGCAGACTGTCTGATCCCGACGAGATCGACACTGTGTTCCGGGAGGGAAAGATCGGACTTGCGGTAGTATTCAGCAACGATTTCTACGACAACCTTGCGCATACGGGGGAAGCGGAAATTGCACTTATTGCGGACGGCTCTGACCCGAACACAGCAATATCGCGCGTCAACTATGCGACGGGCATCATCAATTCATGCCGTGCGGAACTTACGGGTGCCGGCAATCCCCCGTATTCAATAACGGCGACTACGAGACTTCTCTATAATCCGGAGATGAAAAGTGCGTACAATTTCGTGCCCGGCGTTATCGGTATGATCCTGATGCTTGTCTGCGCGATGATGTCGTCGGTCTCCATCGTGAGGGAGAAAGAACAGGGAACAATGGAACTTCTGCTTGTATCGCCCATGCGGCCGATCCTTATTATTCTCTCGAAACTCGTTCCGTATCTCGTACTTTCGTGTCTTAATCTTGCGACTATACTCGCTCTTGCCGTGTTTATGCTCGGCGTACCGGTCGCAGGGAGCTTTTTCTGGCTTATCGTAACGGCGCTCCTTTTTATCTTTGTATCGCTCTCGCTCGGGCTTCTCATCTCGACAGTCGCGGAGACACAGCTTGCCGCACTCCTGGTGTCGGTCATGGCTCTTATGCTGCCCGTTATGCTCCTGTCGGGGATGATGTTCCCGATTGATAATATGCCGGTATTCCTGCAGGTAATCGCGAACATACTTCCTGCGAAATGGTTTATTTCGGCGGTCAGGAAACTGATGATCCAGGGCCTCGGGTTTCACGCAATCACGGGAGAACTGGCAGTGCTTTCGCTCATGGCTGCCGTACTTATAACGGTGAGTCTTAAAAAATTCAAAGTACGTCTGGAGTAGGAGGTATTATGCTGAAGTATTTGCTGGAAAAAGAATTCAGGCAGTTCATCCGGAATCCTTTCCTGATGCGGATGGTCATCGTGTCGCCTGTTATGATCATGCTCATTCTGCCGCTTGCCGCGAATTTTGAAGTCAGGCACGTAAAACTTTTCGTCGTTGACTCTGACCACTCGTCCTTTTCTTCCCGCCTCATCAGAAAAGCCGTATCGTCGGGAACATTCCGGCTCGCAGGAGTTTCCCCGGATTATTCCGGTGCCATCAAATCCATCGACAGGAATGACGCCGATGTAGTGCTCGAAATACCCGCCGGATTCGAACGCAGCCTCGTAAGCGAAAAAAAAGCGGATGTGATGATCGCTGCAAACGGGGTCGACCAGGTAAAGGGCAGCCTTGCAAGCGCTTATCTTTCGGTGATTGTAACTGATTTTGCCGTTGACCTGCGGTCCGGACTGCTTTCTCCACAGCAGCTGCCACAGGCAGGAAATTTCACGGTTATTCCGCAGTATCGCTATAATCCCCGGCTCCTGTATCCGGTCATGATGGTTCCCGCACTTCTCGTGATGCTTCTTGCAATGCTGTGCGGATATCTCCCTGCGCTTAATATTGTCCTCGAAAAGGAAAAGGGAACGATCGAACAGATGAACGTAACGCCGGTTCACCGGTTTACGCTCATAATCGCGAAGCTCATACCGTACTGGATCGTCGGCTTTCTCGTACTCACTATCGGTTTCCTTATCGCACGGTTTGTGTATGCGCTTGTTCCTGCCGGCAGCCTCCTGACGATTTATCTTTTTTCAGGTATTTTCATTCTGACAATTTCCGGCTTCGGCCTCGTTATTTCCAACTACGCGGGGACGGTCCAGCAGGCAATGTTCATGATTTTCTTTTTCGTCATAACGATGATTTTCATCAGTGGTATCTATACGCCCGTTTCGAGTATGCCTGCGTGGGCCCGTGCGCTCAGCGTTGCAAGTCCGCTCAAGTATCTTATCGAAGTAATGCGCATGGTGTATCTCAAAGGCGCTCAGGCTGCTGATTTACGGGGCCAGTTACTGGCACTCTGTTCATCCGCTGTTTTTTTTAATGCATGGGCGGTTCTGAGCTATAAAAAGACGAACTGAAATCCGGACACACCCGGGTCGTACCTCATGTTGTCCGCCTAAATCGCGTAATCGGCAGCCGGAAGAATACGTTTCAGGAATTTCTTTGTGCGTTCTTCCTTCGGATTTATAAAGAGTTCCTTCGGTGTTCCCTGTTCGACGATCACTCCGCCGCACATAAAAACAGCATGAGTTGCCACGTCCTGTGCAAACGACATTTCATGGGTCACGACGATCATCGTCATTCCTTCTTTTGCCAGTTTTTTCATAACGGACAGTACTTCCCCGATAAGTTCAGGGTCCAGTGCGCTCGTCGGTTCGTCGAAAAAGATGACGTCCGGATTTACCGCAACCGCACGGGCAATGCCGACACGCTGCTGCTGGCCTCCGGAAAGCTGGGACGGATAGTAATCGTAACGGTCGGAAAGTCCTACTTTATCGAGCGCGTTCCGTGCTGTCCGGTATGCTTCTTCCCGGGGAATCTTCCTGCCGGTAACAAGACCTTCCGCCACGTTTTCAATCGCCGTTTTGTTATTAAACAGATTATAATTCTGGAAAACGAACGCCGATTTCCGTCTGACTTCCAGAATCGTTTTTTTGTGCGCTTTGTTCAGCGGCGTTCTGATATCGCCGAAAACCAGGTCACCGCTGTCTGCCGTTTCAAGAAAATCGATACAGCGCAGCAGCGTCGTCTTTCCGGAACCGGACGGTCCGAGGATGACGACGACGTCGCCTTTATTGACCGTGAGCGTTACACCTTTCAGAACTTCGGTTTTCCCGAACGATTTACGTATATCTTTAATTTCCAGCATATGAAACTCCTGGCTGCCTGTATATGCAAAGTCTTTTTTCTATGACGGCGAATACTTTCTGTACGATTACGCAGACGATAATATAGATAACGAAGATATCGAGATATGCTTCTATATAATTGTATCCGTATGCGGCTTCTATTTTTGCGACGGCAGTAATATCTTTTACCGTCATCATGAACGCAAGCGACGTGTTTTTGATCAGGTTAACCGTTGCCGTACATATATTCGGCAGTGCTGCTGTCAGCGCCTGAGGAATAATAATCCTGCGGTACGCCTGGCCTGCGGTCATCCCGATCGTAAGGGCAGCCTCGATCTGTCCTTTGTGAACCGTAAGCAGCGCGGAACGGAGTACTTCGGACAGAATCGCGGTTGTGTTCAAAGAAAATACAAAATACGCATACCAGACCGGATTCAGGGCAAAGATGTCAGCTTTTATTCCCGCTTTGAGAAACAGTACGTGCAGTACTGATGGAAGCAGGCTGTATACCACGAGAATCTGGAGTACCATCGGCGTGCCGCGGATAAACGAAACGAAAACGGCCGACAGTCCGGAAAGAACGCGTATGCGGTAGATCCGTGCAAGTGCGGTAAAAAATCCGAGTATAAGTCCGACTGCAAGTGATACCAGGGTAATTTTCAATGTTACCGGTACGGCAGCCAGAGACAATACAAACGTATGTGCAAGAAACGAAATATCGAGCATAGCAGTCTCCAGTTTTTACCGCGGTCTGAAACCTTTTGAATAATACGATTCCAGCCGGTGGAATCCCTGTTCTATCAGTATCGTCAGCGTCCAGTATATGACGGAAAGCGCACTATACGTTTCGAGCGCATACGCTCCGTAGTTCCGTTGTATGATGAGGTTCCCTTCACCCATGATGTCGATCAGTCCGATCGTATAGGCGAGGGAACCTTCCTTTAACAATGCGATAAACGAATTGCCGAGATTCGGCAGCGCTACGACGAACACCTGCGGAAGCACGATCCGGTAAAAAGCCTGGAATCCGGTTAATCCTGTCGTTACCGCCGCTTCATACTGTCCCCTGTCGACTGCCTGGTATGCGCTCCGCATGATTTCCGCAGCAGATGCGGCAAACAGCAGTCCGAGTGCCGCCGTAACGAAAAAGGCTTTCGGCCAGCCGTTAATATCGACCCCCAGTATCGTAAGGAACAGTTTCGGCAGACCGTAAAACATGATAAACAGCATGACAATAGACGGCGTACATCTGGAAGCATTAATTGTCCATTCAGATATACGCCGTGCTATCCCGTTTTTTCCCAGTTTCGCCTTTGCCAGCAAAAATCCAAGTGGCAGTCCGACCAGTATTGTTCCCAGTAATATTCCGAATGTGACGCTCAAAAAGGGAAGGAGCCGGGGAATGACGGTAAGGATGAACTCCGGATCAAACGGTTTTTCCATAGTTCACCTAGTCAGTGACGAACTTAAATACATCTTCGCCGAAATACTTCTGCGAAAGAGCAGTAATCGTTCCGTTCTTTTTCAGCTGTCCGATTGCCGTATCATACGCATCGGCAAGTGCCTGATCTTTTTTATTGAACAGCGGCCATGTCGGAATTCCCTTATACGGCACATAAGCAAGTTTGTCTTTATATTTTCCGTACGGTGCCCCTTCGTTCAGCACGTTATTCTGATAAGAAAGCTTTATCGCAAAATAAGCGTCGTAACGGCCTTCGAGTACCCAGGTGTAGGCGTCCGCTACGGTAAAAGATTCCGACGGAAGCAGTTTTATCTGTGCATCGGGGTGTTTTGTATTGTAATCTTGTACGACTGCATACTGCGCGTTCTGCGGGGCTATCGGAACCAGTTTCCCGCTGAATCTGGCAAAGCTTTCAAGATCGTGTATTTTTCCGGAATCAGATGCGCGGAATACAATTCCTATAACGCTTGCTCCTACAGGATTTTTCGGAAAAATAAACTTTTTTTTGCGCTCATCCGTGACCCAGGCACCTTTTGTTCCGAGATCATATTTACCAGACTCTATACCGATCAGCAGATCGTCGTCGGATGTCGGAACAAATTCGAATTCATACTGCGGCAGAAGTTCGTCTACAGCTTTCAAGACAGCAACTTCAAAACCGTCCGATTCACCCTTTTCATTGACGAAATCATACGGTACGTATGTCTGCGTATGCGCAGCGCGTACTTTGATGACACCTTCTGTTTTTGTTTCCGCCTTTTTTTGATCCTTTGCGCCGTTTGCCCATACACCGGTAACTGCTGCGAGCGCCAGAATACCCGTAAAAATTGTTGCTTTTTTCATATCTTTCTCCTGTTTTTCTGTACATTGAACGTTATATGCGGTAACACCGCTGCGTACACCTGCGGTAACGCGTCCGGTATTCCGCCCTGATGTGTCCGGACGGACTCATTCTTAAACCGTAACGGAGCGACACCCTGTATAAATCCGCGTGCCCCTTATAATGCCGCCTGGCGAACCCATTCCAACCGTTCGAGCGGAATATCCGATGGCACCGTGCAGTCGGCACCGAGTATGACTCCTCTGCGTCCGGAACCGGAAAGCAGACGCTTCGTTTCCGTCTGGATTTCTTTCTGTGTTCCGGTATACAGAACGCTTTGTTTTGTATTGTTGAATCCTCCGATTACGGCACGGCCTCCGAACAGTTTTTTCCCTTTTTCAAGACTGACGCCTTCGACGGTGACGGCCCAGTTTACGGCCTTTGCAGCATAGTCCTGATAGAGCGACAGGTCGTTACGTGCCCCTTCGTATCCGCAGATGTGCAGAATATTGATACCTCCGGCAGATTCCGCTGCCGTAAGTACGGTCTGTTCCGCGGGAGTGATGACCTGCCTGTACAGTTCCGCAGTTACGCGGGGATCCTGAATATTCTGGACGCTCAGGTAGATACCGTCCGCGCCCCCTTCGGTGATCACCCGTTTCGCCAGTTCTCCCAGATCGCGTGCAATCACGTCGAGCGCATGGCTTACTGCTGCTTTGTCTTCGGAAATGAATGCGGCAAGTTTTTTATCACCTTCTTTGTCCCTGAACTTCCGTTTAAATGAGGATGCCGGACCGAAGATGTTGTAAAAAGTAAGAACGTCTTTCCCGAATGCCGATGTCAGTTTTTTTACCAGCCGTACCTGAGCGGTAATCCAGGGGTGGTTTCCCCCGACGGGTTCCAGTGCAGCCAGTTCTTTTGCACTTTCTGCCTTCAGTATGATATTTTCGGGGTAATCGAAAAATCCGTCACTCATCAGTTTTACGAAATCCGGCTTAAACTCCTTATAAAACTTTTTGTGGCCATCTATGTTCTTTTTTACCACAGCCGGATCGGTGAGCCCCTGTGTGAACTCATCTCCCTGCGCAAAGTGGAACCAGAAGCCGACCGGAACGCGGTCAGCCGGTTTGTTGTCCAGTACGTCGAGTACCAGTTGTCTGTTTGCTATAATACTACCTCCTGTAGCAACCACTCCGGTTGTTACCTGCCGCTGTTT
>DCFS01000296.1:0-1279 GCA_002319875.1 Treponema sp. UBA1798
CAGTACCGGCAATGCTTGTCGTATGTGTCGTAATCTGTTTCGTCTGATCATCAATACTGGCAATACCTGAAGAAATATCCTGAAATGATGTAAGCATCGTTTTCGCGCTTTCATTCACCTTTTCAAACGCATCAGCCGCGGTACTGCTCGATTCATTGGCCTCTTTTACTTTTTCTACAATACCATTAATTGAAGCATTAATCTGCTTGGCATTATCACTGGTTGATTCTGCAAGTTTTCTGATTTCATCAGCAACGACGCTGAAACCTTTACCTGCTTCGCCGGCATGAGCCGATTCAATAGCCGCATTCATAGACAGCATATTCGTCTGCTGGGCTATAGTATTAATAATCGTTACAATTTCACTGACTTCATCAAGCTGGCTTGTTATGCGTGCAAGAATTTCATTTGTCGAAGAAATCTTGCTGTCACCGTCAGCTACAAGCACCTGCATTTCTTCGGCACTTTTTGTCCTGTCACGTGCATTCTGACTTATTGTTTCAAGGGTTTTAGCCACAGCATGTACTGCAGTATTACTCTCGGAAATAGCATGCGCCTGCTGGCTGTTATTTTTAACAAGCGTATTGACGACAGTATCGATTTGTGCACTTGAATTTACGGCACTCTCGACAGACTGTCCGAGCAGTTCAAACTGTCTGGTCATAGATTCAATACTTCTGTTTATCTGAGCGACTGCCGCTGCAGCATCAGCCGTAGAATCGGTGATTTCATAACCGGCAGTCAGGGCTTTGGAAGCATTCTGCTGTACAATAAGAATAAAATGATTAAGTTCTGCTACGGTATTGTTAAAGTTCTTCATCAGTCCACCGATTTCATCATGGCCTCTCACGTTACTGCGTTCAGTCAGATTTTTACCGGCGAGGTTCGACGAAAGATGCTCTATTTCCTGAACCCGTTTTATTATCCGTGATGTCATGGTAAGAATGATTATAAGAAGCAGTATCGATGAAACGACGGAAGAAACAATCGCGGTAGTAAATACGATTTCCATCTGTCTGTCTACCGTTACCTTCAGGTTTTTCGAAACCTGATCGACAACCTGCGCAAGACTTTCCTTTGCATTCTGCAGCGTCTTAATTTCCGAATTGATGACAAGGACTTCAAAGCTCAGATCCTTCATGGATTCATCGTCTTTCAGCTTCTGCCAGACAATCATAAGACCTTCGGTACCGATTCTGATTCTTGTGTCCTGAGGCACATTCGCATCGGAAATATTCTTGAGATGATTATCAAAAGTCTTAAAACGTCCGTTAAGGAT
>DCFS01000296.1:1679-2070 GCA_002319875.1 Treponema sp. UBA1798
TGATCAAGATCCGCACCATGATACATTACTTTATTGATATAATCGGATATATCCGCGACATCGTACTGCGTCTGGGCAAGAACAAATTGATAATTTTTGAGTGAAAAGGCCCGGTTCGAGTTGTAGACCAGCCCGCCTGCAAGCACAAGCATCTGAATGGTTATCCATATGGCCAGCACAGAGAATTTAGTCCTTAATTTCATACAGCAGCTCCTATTATTTCTGTTATTTAATGGAACTTTTTAAAATATCAGCATACACAGCCGTCTACAAAAGTATGTTACTCAGGAAGGTGGCTTTAAAAATAAAACCGCGTCTGAAAAACCTGCCGAATTTTGCAGACATCTTCGATATTATAGCATCCATTCCCGAATATAGCAATTTTTTTTCC
>DCFS01000296.1:2420-13964 GCA_002319875.1 Treponema sp. UBA1798
CTCATACGGCCAAGGGCCGGGGTATTAAACCCTCCGCACGAATGAAGTTTTATAGAAAAAAAGGCTGTAAACCGTTTTTTCCTAAACAGCATACAGCCCCTCAGAATCAATATATTTTAAGTATACTTTCCAGTCTGTCGTGTCCTATGATTTTCATAAAACTGGCAAGTCTTGGCCCCTGATCTTTTCCAATGAGAGCCTGATAAACGGCCCGGAACATCTCTTTGGGCTGCATCCCCAAACCTGTTGCAGTATCGAATATCTTCTGGTTCAGTGCCTGTTCATCAAGCCCGTCCATTCCGGGAAGTATATCACTGTATAACTTCCTGACACAGGCAAGGTCATTACCGGTGAGATCAATTCCGGCTTCCCCTGTCCTGAGCGCGAATTTAAATTCCTCAGGGGCACATTCCGTAACCCAGTACCACGCACATTCACAGCGCCGGCGGAGTGTTTCCTCCTGTTCCGGTTTTACGTTACCGAGAGAACCGATTACCGCTCCGATATCCCCTGAATATGTCTGGAGCAGGGTCGTCAGCATGCGGAAACCGATCTGATACGGCATAACTTCCGGCATTCCCGGTTTTATCTGTGAAAGCATATAGATACGCTTTTCCCTGTTAAACAGATCTTCGTTCTTTGCCTTGTCGATTTCCCATGCGATACGTTCCGTACGGTCATAATCTTCATAGCATTTGAGCACATCAAGATCAAAACTGATCGCAAATTCATGATCCGGTTTATTTCCGGCAAAAATATACCGGAGAAGTTCCGGCTGATATACTTTAAGCGCATCCGGAAGCGCGATTACCTTTCCCTTTGAAGAAGACATCTTTCCGGGTAAGCCCTTCAGTGTTACAAAATCATATTTCATCGTAATCGGAGCATCCCAGCCATATATCTGCTTCGAAACAAGTTTTGCAGTATCATATGATCCGCCCGGGCTGATATGATCTTTGCCTCCCGGTTCGAAAATAACTTTTTCTTCATTCCAGCGCATCGGCCAGTCAACGCGCCAGCCGAGTTTGAACCCTTTAAATGTACGCAGATCACCGGTTTCAACGTTCCCGCAGTCGCATTTATAGGTAATACCATACTCGCCGTCGTATCCGGTAATTTCAGTCGTATCCTTATTGCATTTACTGCAGAATACGGAAACCGGCCAGTAAGCATCTTCCGGTTTCATTTTGTGCTGTTCATCACGATATTCATTCAGGCATTTTTTTATAAGCTCCCGGTTCTGCATGGCTCTGCGCATGCCTTCCGTATAACGGTTGGCACGGTACCGCTGTGCCTGATACAGGAATTCAGGATAAATTCCGACACGGGGCAGCTCCTGTTCGATATCGACTTCATGATGACGGGCATAATTCTCATTGCGCCCCGTGGTATCCGGCACCATGGTAATCGGGAAGCGCAGAAATTTCTCAAGGATTTCAGGGTCAGGCATATTAGCCGGAACCTTACGGAAAACATCGTAATCATCCCAGGAATAAATAAAACGTACTTTCCTGCCGCGGTCACGGAGTGCACGGACAATAAGATCCACAGTCATTATCTCGCGGAAGTTTCCTATATGTACAGTACCCGACGGAGTAATACCTGATGCACATGTATAAAGATCAAGATCTCCACGTTCACGGATAATTTTATCCGCCATCTGGTCAGCCCAATGGCAGAACAGAGGATTTTTTTCAGTATTCATAGTTTTTTAATTATATTAGCAAATGAATAAATATACAACGGCAGACGGAAACCCAAAGACTGCGAAGCAGCAGCGGTTATTTGTCACTGAATACCGGATAACACTCAAAGCCGGCTGTACGCAGCTGCACCCCCATCGTACCGTCAGCGTTTTCATCCACGACAACGATAAAATAAGTCGTACCGCTCGGACGTTTTTCGGTAGTAATAGCAGCGGTAAAACCTTTATCCTTTAACTGCTTCACAAGTCCCTGAGCATTTGCCTGTTCCCGGAATAATCCCAGCTGCAGGCGTACAATCTTTTCGGAAACCGAAGCCGGAGGTTCCACTGTATCTTCCTGTCCGGACACGATTCTGGCAGTAGCGTCCCCGTCATCAGTATTCGCAATATCCGGCTGGGAAATCCCCTGACGGGGAATAAAATACCAGAATGGAGCAGGCAGCATCTGCACCGTACCGTTTACTATCGCGGCTTCAGGGCTGGAGGGAAACTCTTTCTTCAATTTTTCCCCATAACCGGCAGAACCGGTTATATACCAAAGCGTTAAAAGAACCTGAGGTTTTATTTTTTCAAGGGAAGACAGTTCACTGTATGCCTTCAGAATAATAACAGGTTCATTCACAGAAGCCGTATCAGACACTTTGCACAGGTCACACCACTCACTATAGAGTCTGATATAGGCCTGAACAGTTTCATCTTTTGAATTACGTACCGGAGAATTGAGAAAACTCTCCGCGGTCTGAAAATCTCCGGTACTCAGAGCACAGCGTACCGCATCCAGAACAAGCTGTTCAGGGGTTTTCACCGGCATACCGTCCGCATCTGCTGCAGCAATGCCGGCAGCAGATGCATATGAATCGCGGGCATCGTCAAACAGAGCCATCTGCTCCTGAACCGAACCAAGTAAAGCATACAGCGACCGCAGGTCTGCGGGAGTAGCTGCAGAAGCAAGAGATTTTTTGATATAGGAAATGGAATCCGCCGCTGTTTCTTTTTCAGCCGCCTCAACCGCAATCTGCTTTGCAGACATCTGGGCACGAAGTGGAAACGAAAAAAAACATATGCAGCATAATACAGTCGGAATATATCTATTCATGCATTCTTCTTTCTCTGAGCGTCGTTCTTTCTGTCGGTTCATGCCTGTCAAAGCCGGAATGCTTTCCGTTTCCCTTTCCCTTTCCGAACGTAAACGGCAGCATGACAAAAATCCCGGCGAGAAATGAAAGCAGAATGCTGAGGAAAACCGGCACATCCTTAAACTGGCGGAAAATAAGATTGACATCACATTTATTGTCAAGATTCAATCCGGCAAAAATAGTTACAAGTACGAGCAATATGATCATACCAAGCATCTTAAGCGGCATACCGACTCCTGTACGACTTTAGGAACCTCTAAAAACTTCAGTTTTTAGAGGTTCCCTTTAACTATTTTACATGCAAAAGGAATATCAGTAAAGTGCACCTCTAAAGCAGCTTTATGAAATATCTATCATACGCCGGACAGCGGCCGCCGCAGGAAAACAACAGTCCGTTCATTCCGATAGTTTACAGGACAAGCTTTCCGCGAAAAGTATTACCGGACAAAGCATCGAGATGCACCTGCACGAAAGAACCGATCAGCGACGGTGGAGATGCAAAAGCGACTCTTTCATCCTGCTCCGTCTTGCCGATAAGTTCATCTTTACTGTCGCGCGACACACTTTCTGCCAGAACTTTCACGGTCCGCCCTGTGCGTTTCGCCATTTCCTCCTGGGTCATCTCCAGCTGCAAATCTATAATACGCTGAAGCCGTTCTTTTTTAACGGCAAGAGGAATCTGAGCAGGCATCGTGCAGGCCGGAGTCCCTTCGCGCGGATTATAATAGTACATAAAAGACGTTTCATACCGGACTGCCCACATAAGCGCAATAACATCGGCAACATCATCTTCCGTTTCTCCCGGGAAACCGAGCATAATATCAGTCGTCAGGGAAACATCCGGTATTCTGTCACGGATCCGGGCCACCAGCGAAAGATATTCCGCCCTTGTATATTTCCGGTTCATCGCTTTGAGGATCCGGTCGGAACCGTGCTGGACAGGCAGATGAATGTGACGGCACAATACCGGTTCCCGTGCGATTACGTCGATCAGTTCATCAGACAGATCTTTCGGATGGCTTGAAATAAAGCGTACCCAGCCGATAGGAGACTGCGTTTTACGCAGATGGTCCGCAATACGCTGCATCAGTTCGGGAAAGCGGCATTTTTCTCCGGAACCTGAATCATCCCCCGTCTTCCCCTCCCGCAAACCGCTGTAAGAGTTCACGTTCTGTCCCAGCAGTGTTACTTCCTTTACTCCATAAGAAGAAAGAACGTCAAGTTCCGCCAATATATCACTGACAGGGCGTGATATTTCCCGCCCGCGCACATACGGAACGATGCAGTATGTACAGAAATTGTTACAGCCGTGCATAATCGGAACAAACGCAGTAAAAGCACCGGGTTCATATGAAAGAGGCGCAAACCGGTAAGATTCCGTATCATCAAGAGAAACCGGTGTATCATGTTTTTCCACTGCACTGATAATAGATCCGAACTGCTGTTTTGCAAATGTTCCGACGACATAGTCGATTACCGGATAATCCTGCTTCAAAGTAGACAGCAACCGTTCTGCCATGCAGCCCATGACCACCAGCGTCAGGGGCCGGGGGCCGTCTTTTACGAAAAGAACCGCATCTTCAAGACTTTTCGACTTTGCCCCCGGCTCGCACGACCGGACAGCCTTCAGTCCCGCATACCAGCCGAGTCTGCCGAAAATACGGTTCTCAGCAGTTGTCCGGACAGAACAGGTATTGATTACAACGATATCTGCCGTCTGCGCGGAGTGAGACTTCTCCCAGCGCCGTGCTATAAAAAGCTGTTCGACGGAAGCCGATTCGGCCTGATTCATCTGGCAGCCGTATGTTTCAAAAAAATAGGTCATATAATCCCCTGTGAAGGCGGACATTCTCCGTACTCTGTACAGGCATACGCATTATGATTGTGAATACTCTCATACGTTTCCGCTTCGATCCGGAACCAGGAAAAAGGTTTTTCAAGAGGAAAAGCCCTGAGTGCAATGTAGACTTCCCGTACGACATCTTCCACAAAACGGGGATTGTCATATGCATGTTCCGTCACAAATTTTTCGTCTTCACGCTTGAGCACAGAATATACACCACTCGACGCACTGTTTTCAATAACAGCGATTATATCTTCTATCCAGAAAAAACATCCATACAGCAGTTTTACACGGACATGACCGCGCTGATTATGCGCACCGCGGTCGCTTATCGCCTTTGAGCACGGGCAAAGCGTAGTAACCGGAACTTCTATGGAAATAAAAAAGTTCTTCACCGTATCGCTCACACCACCCTCATAGGTACAGGTATAGCGCATCATACCGGATTCCCCCGTAACAGGTGCTTTTTTCTCAATAAAAAAGGGAAACGTCACGACTCCGTACGCCCGTTGTGCATCAAGTTTACTGCGGATTTCTTCAAGCATCAGGAGAAACTGTTTCATACTCAGATCGCTGTGATGCCTATGAAATATTTCGATAAAACGGCTCATGTGAGTTCCCTTGAAATGATGGGGAAGATTCACAAAAAGGTCAACAGATGCAGTGGTCTGCTGTGTCTTATGAACTTTATCAAGTACCTGTACCGGATATTCCAGACCACGTACTCCTACCTTCTGCAACGGGATTTCCCGTGTATCACTCTGATTCTGAATATCGATCATTTTCCGGCCGGATCCATTCTGCTTTCAGCAGCTTCAAGTGTATTCTGCATAAGCATCGCAATCGTCATAGGCCCTACTCCACCGGGAACAGGCGTAATAAAGGAAGCAATTTCCTTTACAGCACCGAAATCCACATCACCTGCAAGATGAAAACCGGATTTTTTCGATGCATCGGGAATACGTGATACCCCCACATCGATTACGGCAGCACCGGGTTTTACCATATCCGCCGTAACCATAAGGGGGTGTCCGGCTGCTGCAATCAGGATATCCGCCTGTCTGGTAATGGCAGAAAGATTTTTCGTACCGGTATGGCAGACCGTTACCGTACAATTATATTCCCTGCGCGTAAGAAGCAGCGCAACAGGTTTTCCGACAATATTTGAGCGCCCTATCACCACTGCATAAGCTCCGTCTGTGCGTATACCGCTTTCTTTAAGCAGAACAAGTATTCCATGCGGCGTACAGGGAAGAAATGATTTTCTGCCGATTACGAGATTACCCGTGTTTACCGGATGGAAGCCGTCGACATCCTTCGCAGGATCAATCGCCATAATCACTTTATCTTCATTAATATGTTCCGGAAGCGGCAACTGGACAAGAATCCCGTGCACAGACGGATCGGCATTCAGTTTCCGGATAAGATCCAGTAAAGCAGCCTCTGTCGTCTCAGCGGGAAGCCGAACTGAACGGTCGGCCATGCCGGCAGCGGCAAGCGCCTTCTGCTTGCCGGTTACGTATGAAATACTTGCCGGGTTATCACCTACCAGTATTACCGCAAGGCAGGGGGTTATTCCGTTCTGCTTCAGCACTGCTGTTTTTTCCGCAATACTGCTGCGGATACGTTCCGCAATCTGTTTTCCATCGATTATAATAGCTCCCATTCCTGCTCCTCCGCATGTAACCTGATACCCTCAGATTAGTTTGTAATATTGATAAAAGACAGCAAAAACTGTATAGTTGTGTACTATTACTATACCTGATCCTGAATCAAAATTCTATCAGCAATAAAAATTGCATTGAATATAATCAAGTGAGGAAAAAATGAAACGCATTCTGCCGCTCGCTCTGATCCTGTGCCTGTGTGCTGCTTCTGTTTTCGCAGAAAAATCCGATAGCGATACAAATAACGATATACAAAAGGACCCCAACCCTGAATACAAAACGAATGATGCCGGTGACCAGTATATTAAAATAGCAATCATGGGTGTCGAAGGTCTCAATTTCGGGGACAAACTCGAAACAGGCGGGGCAGCGGAGCTCGGATATCACCGGTTTATCAGCAGTTTGTTCGCACTCGGTTTCGACGTACAGTTCGGCTATAATCCTACAATCGGCAGCAACATGTTTACCTATGTCCCTATGACGCTTACTGCGACGTTCCAGCCATATATCGGCAAATTCGAATTTCCGCTTACGTTCGGCGTAGGAGCTGCGCTGGAAAGTTATTTAAGCAGAAACTATTTCCCCGGCCTTGTCCTGAAAGGTGAGGCCGGAGCTTTTTTCAGGGTTGCGGAAAGCTGGTCGTTCGGCATAGAATCAGAATATATGTACATGCCCCAGTATTATTATAAACATCCGGAATATAATGACTACGGACTTTTTATAACGGCCGGTCTTGTCGCACGTTACCATTTTTAAAGGATACCTTCATGAAAAAAACTTTATCAGCAGTTATATCTGCATTTATTTTCAGCAGTTCACTACTGACTTTTACCGGCTGTCAGGGAGAAATTTTCAATTCGATACGGGAAGAAATAGAACTGGAAGATTCTACGGTAAGCGGAGATATCCGGTCGGTCGTAAGATATAACGAAAGCGGCACAGACTATCTGTTTCTTGATAACGGCGATATTTACTACAAACTGGCATCGGCAAGCTATTACGGTGCATGGACATCAGATGCAAACGCCCCGAATGATTATACGATCAAGGTAGCGGCGGACAGTACCTATCTGTACGCGCTCGGTATTACCTACGAAGAAGATTATGACGAAGGTGAAAACGTAATTCAGGAAAAAACACTGTACTACAAAAGCAGCGTAAGCGGGACCTGGACCGCAATCAAGACGATCTCATCCTCCACTTCCGCAACCCTTTTCTGTACCAATACACCGCAATCGGCAAACCGCTACGCATTTATCAGAATAGGAGATTATGTTTATAAACTGGATGGGGCGACAGACCCTACGGCGACATCATCAAGCCTGACCTGTTATTCGGTAAGCAGCGGTGCAGCATCCTCTCTGACATTAGGTTCTACATCCTTTGACGCAACATCCTGTGTTTATTATGACAGCTGTATTTACTTTTTCAAATTACTGGCATCCTGCACAAACGAGACGGCATCTACTGCTGCGACATATATGTACTATGCAAGCAGCGACACGTTCTATTATTCAAACGACGGATGGTCGTCATATAATACAAAGGATATGAGCTGCGACGACATCAACTCCATCGCTGTTACGAGCAATTACTTCCTGCTCGGTACGGACAGCGGACTGCAGGAAGCATCGAACAGCAGCGGAGTACCGACAAGTGATGCCGACGACGGAGACTTTGCAAACGCGGATTCCACGCTGAGTTCTACGTATAAAGTAAATGTCGTTCTTGCCGTTACACCGTCTGCCTCAATGACGGGAACAGATGTATATGGTTCTATCACCTATGTAGGCAGCAGCGTATCGGATTATTCAGACAATATAGGGCTCTGGGCATATTATCCGACCAGGGCAAAGTGGAACCGGGAGTAACCTCTAAAAACTGAAGTTTTTAGAGGTTACTCTGCGGGAAAATCCGGGGCAAAGAATCCGGGTAATGATTTTCCCGGGAAATGGGGTAATCACCAGCTCCGCACGAATAAACCCTCCGCACAAAAAACAGACTTTTAAGAGTGACATAAGTATGCTATGATAGTCAGGGATATTTTATCACCGGTAAAATATCCCTCAGGAGCCGGCAATGTGCTATCTTACGATCAACCCGTCAAATATCGATAATGAACACATATGCTGTGCCATTTCAGACAAAAAATGTTCCAATGGTTACAACCTGAAGAAGGAATGGCTGAAAAAAGAATTCGGAAACGGCCTGGTCTTTAAGAGACTGAATGAACGGGCAAAAGTTTTCATTGAATACGGACCGGCCGAAAAGGCATGGGTTCCGGTAACCGCTGTGAACTATATCATGATCGGATGCTTCTGGGTTTCAGGTCTATATAAAGAGAAAGGACATGGAACAGCATTACTGCAGGAAGCAGAACAAGAAGCAAAAAGACAGGGTCGGAACGGTCTGGTAACGGTTGCCGGAATAAAAAAATATCATTTCATGAACGATACGAAATGGCTGCAAAAACATGGATTCAGAATATGCGACACGACACCGGCGGGATTCTGTCTTCTGGTAAAAACCTTTAAGGAAGACATACCGCTACCCCGTTTCAACGAAACAGTAAAAACAGGCGGATGTTCTGAAAAAGACGGATATGTTGTTTATTACACCAACCGCTGTCCTTTTACGGAGTACCATGTCACCAAAAGTCTTATGGAAACTACCGTTAAACGAAACATAACGGTCAAAATCATAAAGCTCGAAACAATGGAAGCTGCACAACGAGCACCAACACCTGCAACTATTTTTTCACTGTTCCATAACGGAAAATTTGTAACGACCGATATCAGCGTATGCATGGACAGCAGATTTGATAGAATCTGTAACAGTATTATGCATCAATAAATCAGCGCCAATGCCGGTAAACGACGGAGATGCTGCACTCTAAAGGTATTGCAGGCGGTTCTTAGCCCCTCCATACGAATAAATCAGACAACTTACACTGATAACGGAACAAGAAATCAGGGAGGAAACTAAATGACCAGAAGAATGCCGGTTTTATTTGTCGGACACGGTTCGCCAATGAACGCTATCGAACAGAACGAGTATACAGAGACATGGAAACAGATCGCAGAAAAAATTCCGCGGCCGGAAGCAATACTTTCCGTTTCTGCGCACTGGTTTACAGAGGGAAACCGGATTCAGACAGCGGTACATCCCCGCCAGATATACGATATGTACGGGTTCCCGAAGGAACTGTATGAAGTGCACTATCACGCAACTGGAAATAAAGCTCTCTCAGAACGGGTGATACAGCTTATCCGGAAAAAAATCATAACAGATGATTCCCGGGGAATCGACCACGGTACGTGGGCTGTACTGTGCAGAATGTATCCCCGTGCAGATATTCCGGTCGTACAGTTAAGTGTTAACAGAGGTGCGTCTTTTCAGGAACAGTATGAGACAGGACAGAATCTGCAGCAGCTGCGTGACAATGGAATACTTATTCTTGCAAGCGGGAATGTCGTACACAATCTTGCTATGATCGACTGGAACAAAAATAACGGGTTCAGCTGGGCAGACTCGTTTGACAACACAATCCGCGATGCTGTCCTTGCAGGGGATGTCCCGGCTGTCATACATACGGCTTCATCAGACACATCCGCCCGGCTGGCAGTACCGGCTTCCGATCACTTTGCTCCTCTGCTGTACGCTCTCGGAGCAGCAGAGGCTGCAGACACTGTCACCGTATTCAACAATTCGCGTACGCTCGGTTCCCTGTCAATGACAGGGTTTATTTTTGGATAGTTAACAGATTCATTTCAACTTCCTAATTTTCTGTTATAACAGGATAAGATTTCCGCAATACCGGTAACAGATTTTTTTCTCCCCTGTTTGGAATATGTTACAGTCGGACAACCTGTATACCGGACCGGATACAGGGATGCCGATTGCTTGTTTTTTACAGGAGCATATATGAAAAAATCAGTAAAAGGAAACATACTGCTGTTCTGCGCAGCTGTATTTGCATTACCGTTTTCGCTTTGCGCAGGTGGTACGAAGGACACCAATACAAGTTCCGGGACTGCGGCACAGCCGCCACAGGGCGGACAGCCTCCCGATATGAATGGTACCATAAATGGCAGCATGATGGGCGGCGGTCCGGGAACCCCCGCCGGTTTTGAAGAAAAAACAGCCATACTGACTGCTGTTCTGGAGACAGACGGAAAAAATCAGGCGAATCTG
This sequence comes from Treponema sp. UBA1798, assembly GCA_002319875.1. GTDB lineage: Bacteria > Spirochaetota > Spirochaetia > Treponematales > Treponemataceae > Treponema_D. The sequence continues at coordinate 12,966 of DCFS01000296.1, forward strand.
GAAATCAGCGGCAAAACATTACAGGGCATCGGGCCAGACCAGAATGTGCTGCTGGCTCTGAATAAGGGAAATCTGTCTGTCTCAAAAGTAATACTCTATAAAACCGGGGATTCTTCAGATCCTGACCAGAGTAACTTCTCCGGTTTGAATGCAGTAGTTGTTTCAGAATCAGGAAGCACGGTTACACTCCAGGATGTAACAATCAATTCTGATGCGGAAGGAAGCAATGCCATATTTTCCACAGGCGACGGCTCCGTTATTCAGGCAAAACAAATAACCATTCATACAAAGGGGAATTCATCACGGGGACTTGACGCTACATATAACGGAACGATCACTGCAGATACCGTTGATATCACTACTGAAGGAGCCCATTGTGCGGCACTCGCCACAGACCGCGGAGAAGGAACCATTACCGTTAACGGGGGTACCGTACGGACATCCGGAGAAGGTTCTCCTGTTGTCTATTCGACGGGAATCATTTCCGCATCTAACCTGGTAGGGACTGCGGATGGTTCTGAAATCGCTGTCATTGAAGGAAAAAATGCGATAACGCTTGATACCTGTCACTTATCCGGATACGGCGATCACGGCATCATGTTATATCAGAGCATGTCCGGAGATGCAGGAAAAGGAACAAGTGTACTGACTGTACGGAATTCCGATCTGCACAGCTATGCAAAAGGACCGTTCTTCTATGTCACCAATACACGGGCAAAGGTATATATATCAAATACCAAACTGACGTGGCCTGCGGAAATCCTTATTCAGGCATCAGGGAATGACGGCAGCAGGGGATGGGGAAAAACCGGAGAAAACGGCGGAACCCTCGAATTTACTGCTGAAAAACAGCAACTGGCAGGTGATGTCTCCTGCGACGAGACAAGTTCCGTACAGCTGCTGTTCAGACAGGATGTTTCCTATACCGGTGCTATAGACAGAGAAAAAACAGGAAAAGTTTCCATTAATCTGGACGCGCAGTCAGTCTGGACCGTAACG
>DCFS01000296.1:14228-14657 GCA_002319875.1 Treponema sp. UBA1798
CGGATTCGTATATCGACGTACTTCAGGATGCCGATACGACGCTGGCTAACATCCATGCAAACGGACATACAATTTATTATGATAAAAATGATACCGGAAACAGCTGGCTGAAAGGAAAGACGCTTACACTTGCGGACGGGAAATTAGTTCCGTACGCTCCGAAACGCCGGACAGCAGTGTCTTCAAATCAGAAAACCGGACCGCAGCAGAATATGGGAGCACCCGGAACGGGACCCGGCCAGGGTGCTCCGATGGGCGGAAATGGTAATCCTCCGCAGAACGGACAACTGGCATTTAACGGTAATCCGCCTCCGGGAGGCATGAATGGACAGCAGCCGCCGGCACCGCCATCCGCAAACGGACAGGCTGGTCAACAGCCACAGATGCAGAAAAAAACATCCTGCATTCCTGCTGATGCAGTTCACGTTT
>DCFS01000130.1 GCA_002319875.1 Treponema sp. UBA1798
GACCGTAAACAGAATGCCTATCAGCAAAAAGTAACCGGTGCAATGCAGCGTGCGCTGGAGCTTTTTTTTACGACAGGCGAAGAAAGCAATCCCAGTCAGATATGTTTTTCATATCTGACAGACACACCTGAAGAAAATGATCCGGAAAACTCTGAATATTACGTCTGGATACGGATATTTGATAAGGATATGGAACTGCAGGACGAAGGTGCCGTACAGGCCAGTCTCTATGAAGAAAACGGAAGCCCGTATTTCGATATAGAAAACGCGTTTTCAAAAGATGATGTTCTGAATGATTATGACGAAATTGCAGACTGTTTCCCACCGGAACTGAAACCGATTCTCTTAGAACAGGCAGGCAGAAAACAGCAGTAAACAGCGGGAGTCGGTCATGAAGGATATAGCAGAAAAACAAAATGGAGTACAGATAATCATAAAAGCTGCCACACGAATACAAACCGGTTTCGCTCTCACTCTCTATGTGCTGCTTCTGGCAGGATTTTTTTCATCAGCAGCGGCACAGGATATCGAACCTGAACCAAAAACAGCCCTGACGGAAACGTTTTCCGCAGGCTGTTATGCCAGAGTGAATGATTCACAGGTAAGATTGAGGGACAGGCCGGGACTCACGGGAAATAAAATTACGTTGCTGGATAAAAACGAAACTGTTACCGTTCTGCAGCGCAGCGGTAATAAAGAAAAAATAGACTCCATGGATGCTTACTGGTACCAGGTCAGTACTCTAAAAGAAATTACCGGCTGGGTATACGGATTTTTTCTGGATTTCCCTGATCAGAAAAAAAAAGGCACAGGAACCACTACATTTGTCAGAGAATTCCTGCTGGATACGGGCCGCTATGCACTCCTCGTTAAAAATGATGCCGGATTCTGTTTACTGCCAAACGCATATGAAGCGATAAAGGATCCGTATGTCATTACCGATGATTCATTCAAACTGCACAGTGATTTCTGTTCAAAAGAACCCGGTTTCCGGATATATAAGAATCACCGGTACAATACCAGATATCTTGCCGCCTGTAAAAACGGTGTGTGGGGATTTGTCGATATACAGGCTGAAGGCGACTTTATCATTTCCCCGGAATTTGAAGACGCTCATCCGTTCAAAGAAGGCTTTGCCGCGGTAAAAGTTAATGGAAAATGGGGATTTATCAACGAAAAAGGTATAATGGTCATACAGCCCCGATATTCACAGGTAAATGACTTTTTCAGCGGTATGTGTATCGTTGAATATTCTGAAAAAGGTAAATCAATGACAGCAGCAATCGATACGACAGGAAAACTCAGGTTCGCCTTTGAAAAAGATAAAAAATTCAGTATCATTTATGATTTTTACGAACCGGGTATTGCGCTGGCAATCGATACCGATTACAGAGAATATGCCATTGATCCTGACGGAAACATTGTGCTCCAGGGGCTTGCAGAACTCGGAGAGCGGGGAGGTCCGCTTGATCCGTGCTTTTCGTTCGGCGAAAAAACAAAGCTCTGTGTCATGGCGTGTATCGATAAGGAGATATATAACGAAACAGGAAATACCTCTGAGGCAACCCGCTTCGGAGCGTTCGATAAAAAAGGCAGATGGATACTGAAACCTGTATACAAAAGTGCGGATGAGGTTTTTGAAAGAATCTCATCTTTTTATCCGGACGGCAGCTGCATCCTTTTATCGGACAGCGCTACCGGGAAATACGGTTTCAAATCAAACAAAAATATATGGATTATCAAAGCTGTCTATGACTATGCATACTCGTTTCTGGATGATGCTGCAGTTGTCATCCGTAATAAGAAATATGGACTGATAGATAAAAGCGGTATGTGGATTGTCAAACCGGAATTTGACAACCTTTGGGAAAACGGTACCGGTGCATACCAGGCGGAAAAAGACGGAAAATACGGAATAATAGATAAAACAGGAAAACCACTCATACCGGTAGCATATGACTGTATCGGTACTTATACAAGGCAGTATCCTGTCTATGCCGAAGCGGACGGAAAAAAGGGATTTATCAATACAGATGGGAAATGGATACTGGAGACAACTTCGAAAGATAATTTTGTTGAGTTCAAGGAAGGTATCGCGTTCCAGTATACGGAAGTAAAATATAAATACAGCAATAACTTTTCACACAAGTGCAGAGTCCGTCCGATCGATTCTTCAGGAACCTGTCTGTTTCAAAACTACCAGTTCTATGAAATTTACCAGGAATCGGAATTTTAGGGATACTCCGGTAAAATCCGGATAACCCGGACAGCGGTTCTATGAAGCATTCACATGATCCCGTTATTCAGTCTGATCGCCGGATGGGAAAGAGAAAGGATAATATGTGGCAGCTACACGGTTTTTACCAGTCTGACTCGATTTATATGCTTCAGCATCAGCCCGTGCCATTATTTCCGAAAGTTTTTCTACTACACCGGTAGCTGGATGGCTGCTGGCAGCAACACCAACTGCCATTGTACAGACAAATTGACTGTGACCGTCCGGAAAAATTTTCATCAGGGAAATACTGTTTACAATAAGTGCTGCCAGTTCACAGGAAGTTTTAATTCCGCAACCAGGCAAAACTGATACAAATTCATCTTCCCCTACTCTGATAATATAGTCATGTATTCTCAGATGCTCCCGTATGCAACTGGCGACATCCTGTAGAATCTTATTACCGACAGCAGATCCGAACCTGTCATTTACAGATTTCAAATTATCAATTCTCATAAAAATAACTGAAAAGTCATAAAAAAGATCATGTTCCAGCGCACAGAGAATTTTTCTGTTAAAAACGCCAGTCGGCATATCCCTCGCGGATTCTGATGTATATATAGAAAACCTGCGGCGTCCAACAGCGAATGACCGGTACTGAAAAAATATGATTCCCAAAATAAAAATTAAAAAACATAAAATCACAAAGCTGAATCCATAGTGTGCAATATAAAAACCTCCAGAAGGAAATACAATTTGAAATAAATCAAGAAAAACGCTCATAAAAACCGTAAAGGCACCGGACAGCAGGATTCCCAGACCACCGTCTTTAATTCTGTATTTACGACAGTAGAAAATAAAATACGGAAGCAGCGGAAGCACGCTGAGGCAGGTATAAGAAAACGTTCTTTCCAGCAAGGTGATAGTACGTGGATAAAATAATAACAAAAACGCGCAGGAGAGTTGAACTACAGAAAAAATATATTCAAAAGATGAAGCTGCCCTGCCGGTTACTGCGAGGGCTATAAGCAGCAAAAGCAGAAAATAAATATGGCGCAGGGACAACAGAATTTTGCTGAACCGGAGATATGTAACAGGCAGGTATTCTATACTTGTGTAATCAAGGAATAGTATTCCGGTAACAATACATTCAATGCCTATAAGAATCTGTCCATCTATTTTGGGTGCGGACAGAAAAGACACAGCGAGTACCATCAAACCTGTTACCACACCAAGCCCCAAAAATATCCATGGAAGATATACTGTCAGAAAGGCAAGCGCAAAAAGACGGAAACTGCCGGTATCGGCATCAAGTATAAAGGGATTACCGAAAATACCAACCCCTGCAAACGAAAAAATATCTATATCGATTTGATTTGTCTGCAGAATGGCATCAGAAGGGACTCTGAAAAAAAAGGCAGTATTCCAGACAGAAGTATTACCGGTTACCCGGTCACCGAATTTTCCTAACTGACTGCCATTAAACCGGACAGAACAGGAATTGCCGGCAACAAAAGGTATAACAAGCACAGGTGAGTAAAATGACTGCAGAGGCCTATGACATAAAAAACTGAAACGGTACAAGCCGGATCCTGATGACGTCCGGCCGCTGCTTCCGGCAGTAACAGGCACCGTACCGGTCCCTAAGGGCAACCCGTTTTTTGCGATGCTGACTTCATGTGCCATAACAACAGCATCGGACGGCGGACTGTATAATTTTATCAATGCTGCCAGCACAGATATAATACCGGCGGCTGCAAGTACGAACACTGTGAAAGAAACAATGCGCCTGTGCAGTTTCAAATTCAACATTTTATTCTTTAATAAGTATAAAACGGTCTTAAGCGTATGTCCATGATAAAATAAAAAAATCGCGAAATAGTAATCTGTAACCGCGCTGTAAGCCGGTGTATTGTTGTTATCCCGGGGTGATTATTAACGCATAGAACAGAAATATACGGGCGGGGCATTAAGTCCTCCGCATGAATAACAGCTACCGGCAGAGTTCATTACTCTTTTTTTCGCAGACGGTCAATAAATGCATTTCTCGGGAAACGAAAATAACAGCAAACACAAAAGCAGCACAATCAGCAGCCGGTCCCGCATACAAAACACCATCAATACCGAAAAAAAGCGGAAGAACCAGAACAAGCGGTATAAGAAAAAGAACCTGACGGGTAAGCGACATAGCAGCTCCTAATTTAGCCTTTCCGATTGAAGCGAAAAAATTTGAAGTCAGCGGCTGGATACCGTTAAGAAATGTCAGTACCATAAAAGTGCGGAAATACCTGTCGGCGAAATGAAAGTAAAGATCACTCCCGTTTCCGAACAATCCTGTAATCTGCCGCGGGAAAACAAGAAAACAGATCCATGCAGAAACAGAAATTACGGTTGCAATGACAGCTGCGTTTTTATAGGCTTTCTTTACCCGGTGATATTTCTGCGCCCCGTAATTGAATCCAAATAACGGCTGACACCCCTGGGAAATACCGATAACAATTCCCATGAGCATCATATTCACTTTAGTAATCACACCGACACAGGCGAGCGGAATATCACTCCCGTATACAGACCTCGTCCCATAATATACGAGGACATTATTCATAACGATCTGAAACGAAGCCATCGCTATCTGGTTAATAGCCGAAGCGAAGCCCATATAGACAATAAACTTGATGTACCGGAAAGAAAGTACAAAATTTTTCCGGATGAGCCTGACACTTTTAACATGAAAAAGGTATACGGCCAGAAGCACTGCGGACAGCATCTGACTTATGACAGTTGCCCATGCGGCACCCGCGATGCCCCAGTCAAAACCGTACATAAACAGCGCATCCAGAAAAATATTCGCAACAGCCCCTGCCAGCATGACAAACATAGAAACTGCAGGAGAGCCGTCGGCACGGACCAGATTATTTCCTGCGACACCAAACAGGAGAAAGGGAATACCGGCAATCGTTATGCCCGTATACGTTTTTGCATACGGATAAACACTTTTTGTCGCTCCGAATATATGAAGCAGCGGATGAATGAATATCCATGCAAGGACAGTTATACAAAGACCGCTTACAATGTTAAGCATCAGCCCATTGCCGGCAAAGAAAGCAGCCCTCTCTTTATTACCACGCCCCAGCTCAAGGCTGAAATTAGTTGCAGTCCCTATACCGATCAGCAGAGCAACAGACATGCATATTGTAACCAGAGGAAAAGCAACATTTGTTGCAGCATTCCCAAGCACCCCGACTTTCTGTCCTATAAAAATCTGATCAACTATATTGTATAAAGAACCGACCAGCATACCGATAATTGCAGGAACTGAAAATTTTATAATAAGCGGCAGAATCCGCCCTGTTCCAAGAATTTCTGCACCCTGAACCGGAGTTCCGGCTTTTTCTCTCACTGATATGTCAGACAATTTTTACCTGCCCTTTTTCAGATAGTATACTGTACACGGAATTAAAAAAACAATCAAATGTATACAAAACGGACAAGATTTCCGGATAAAACGTATATTCATAATACAGTCTTATCCGGAAAATACCGCTTATTCCTGAGAAACGACGATTAAATCACCCAGACTGTTACGCAGTGTTTTACGGAATATAACCAAATCCTGCCGCTACACTTTAAACTGATCGATCTGGCTGCCTATATTGTCTATCGCAGTATTAACATTATTGGAAACACCCGTCAGAATCGTTCCGGTTTCACTGATTCTTTTTGCCCCCAGAGACATTTCGGTCACTTTTTCTTTCATCGAAGTGGTAATATCCTGAAGCTGCCTTATTCCGTCAAGAATTGCTTTCTGCCCTTTACTCATATCATCCGATGCTGAACGGACATCCGACGTACTGTCATTCATCATATGCAGTGCATCACCTATCTGTTTTGACCCGCCAAGCTGTTCACCCATCGCGCTTTTGATCTGCATTACCAGAATATCCGTATCTTTAATTTTTGCAGCAACGGATTCAAAAGCCGAAGTCGTCTCTGCAGAAACTGTTACAACGGCTCCTATGGAATCCCTGATTTTTCTGAGTTTTTCTCCTATCGTCTTCGACTGGACAGCAGACGTCTCAGACAGTTTTCTTATTTCATCAGCGACTACACTGAAGCCCCTTCCTGCACTTCCGGCATGAGCCGCCTCAATGGCGGCATTCATGGCAAGAAGATTTGTCCGTCCGGAGATATCTGCGATTGCAGCATTGGCATCTTCGAGCATTTTGGACTGACTGGAAATAAGCACGATCTGCTCACTTACCCGTTCCTGCTTGGATATACCGTTTCCCGTACTTGTTTCAAGCTCCTCAAACGAAGACACCATTTTTTCAACCGACCGGTTCACGCTGCCTATATTTCCGACCATTTCTTCAACCGCAGCAGATGCCTGCGTAATCCCGGCTGACTGATCCTGTATCATTTTTTCAAGCGAAGTAATATTGTCCGAAACTGTTATTACCGTTTCAACTGTTTCACTGACACTTACAGACTGTTTTCTGATTTCATCATTTACACTGGCAATATCTGAAATAATCTGACTTACAGCACATGCATTATCCTCTATACTTGACTGTAAATCACAACCGGCTTCCGACAGTCTGATTTTCGATTCCTTTACGCCGCCAACAATCAGCTGCAATTTTTCCACGAATCTGTTGAATCCGCTTACAACGATTCCAATTTCATTATGTACTGTCTCCTGTATCCGCTGCGTAAGATCGGCATTGCCCATCGCTATTCGCTGAATGGAACTTTCAAGATTCCCCAGCGGTTTCAGAGCATGAATAAACATAAGCGCAGTTGCAGCGATCAGAATTGCCGCAATAAGAAGACACTCGATCGAGACAGATTGTCCGAGACGGAACGCCGTACGGTTTATCTGTGCCATAGGTATTACAATGGCAGCTACCCATCCGGTTCCACTTACCGGGGCATAAAAAATTTCGGATTTTGTATGAGTTGAGTCTGCTATTATCCCGGTTCCGGTTTCCCGCTGCATCATCGACTTCATAACGGCGCTCATTCCCGATTTCGAATCCTCTGCCGGATTCTTTAACATACGGTCACTGTCCGGATGTGCAATCACGGTTCCGTTCCCATCAAGAACAAACAGATAACCCCGATCGCCCAGCTGAACACTTTTTACCATAGAAACAAGATGGTCAAGCCGGAGAATTCCTGCAAAAAAGCCGATCTTTTTTTTTCCTGCATCGTATGCCGACACACATACGACTGCACTCATTCTGTTGTCTAACTTCGATTGCAGCAAGTCACCTATATAAATATCCTGCTGGTATGTTATCATTACGGAAAAATATTTTCTGTCACTTACGGATATAGTCTGCCCGCTGTCACTGTATGCGGTACCATCAGGAGTACAGAAGATTACGTTATCAAATTCGCCTGAACGCCTGTCCGCAACAGTTTTCAGCCAGCCAGCAATCTGCTGTGTTGTCCCTGTCTTTACAATATCTGATTCCGTGTACATATGCAGTTCCTGTACGAACTGCTGAGTCAGCAGACTGACTGAATCGGCAAAAAACGGAATAAGCCCCTGCATGTTTTCAGCATAATCTTTTTTGGTTTCCTGCGAAACGGTTGTAATGGAAAGAAAACTCAATAATGTAAACAACATAATTACAATAAAACCAAGATAAACAGAGAACTGTCTGACAAGACTTTTTTTTTGATTCTTCTGTTGTTTGCTTTGTGCCGGTTCAGTCAAGAGAACACTCATAGCAGCCCCCGAAAATCAGAATGGTAATTTAATCAGCGTGTCCGTAACTGCTTATAGCCTCGTTTTGTAAAAGAATAATTTCAAGTCCGTTAAAAAAAAGTTAGAAAAATACCGGCTGAAATATTGTCTTACCGTCCGCTCATTTAACACGTATCTAACTTTCATTTAATAAAAATGAAACATTTCCTGTTTAGATTTCCATTGACAATTCAAGAGGAATAAAAACCTCGAAGAAAGTCTTGAAGATGTAAGTCATTTTTATTGTATAGGAGATGAATATGAAAAAACTTGCAAAAAATCTGCTTGGAACGCTGATGATCCTCACCGCAGGCTCTCTTGCTTTTGCAAATGGAACAAAAGACGGAGGAAAAGTTACTACAATAACAGCATCCGGTTCTTCTGCGCTGTTTCCACTCGTAAAAGATGCTGCGGAAAAGTATAAGGTCGTAAACCCTTCTGTTTCCGTTACGGTAACTGCCGGCGGATCAGGAACAGGACTTGCGCAGGTTTCAGATGGCAGCGTTGATATCGGCAACTCGGATGTCTTTGCAGCCAGCAAACTCAGTGCGGACAAAGCAGGAGCTCTTGTGGATAACAAGGTATGTGTTATCACGATGGCACCTGTCATAAACAATGAACTGGCAAAAACGGTCAAAAATCTTACCAAACAGCAGCTGATAGATATTTTTACCGCAAAAACAAAAAACTGGAAAGATGTCGGAGGTCCGGACGAACAGATTCTTCTTGTAACACGGCCTACGACATCAGGAACACGGGCACTGTTCAAACAGTTCGCTCTTGCCAATAATGAAGAAGCTTCCAATGCATCTCTTGAAACAGATAATTCCGGAACACTGCTTCAGACTGTATCGCAGAACAAGGGTGCCATCGGCTACCTTGCACTGTCCTATCTGGTTAATAATACAACGGTAAGTACCGTATCTATAGACGGTGTTGCTCCCACTATGGAAAATACGTATAACGGTTCTTATCCTGTCTGGGGTTATGAACATATGTACACCAAGGGCAGCAGCAATAAGGCCGCTAACGATTTCATCAACTATATTCTGAGCAAAGACTATGGCAAACTGATGGAAGCCCAGGGATACTGTGTAACTTCAAAAATGACCGTATCCAGAAATAACTGAAAATAGTGACCCGGGGGCGCCTTTTCAGGTGCCCCCTTTTGTCTTTTTCCGGAGGCATAACTTGTACAACAGGGAAATGATTAAAAATGAATACCTTGGGAGAATGATTATTACAATCTGTGGTATTCTGGTAATCGTTCTGACCTTATCGATAGGCGTATTTCTGCTCGTGAAAGGTGCTGGAACTTTCTTAATATACAAACATTCTGTATGGGAATTCCTGTTCAGTTCAGCATGGGATCCGCAGGATACTTCCTCAGGCGGCGGTAAAGTCGGAGCCCTTATCTATATAGCAGGATCATTGCTGACTTGCGGACTGGCACTCCTGATTGCAGCACCGTTCAGTTTTGCAGGAGCTATCTTTATGACTGAAATAGCTCCCAAAACAGGATTACGTCTTTTTCGTCCTGCGGTTGAAATATTCGTTGGAATTCCTTCCGTTGTATATGGATGGATAGGACTTACCATACTGGTGCCATTTATCAAAAACCTTTTCAACCTGCCGCACGGCTTTACCGTACTTTCAGCTTCTCTTGTGCTTGCAGTAATGATTTTTCCAACGATAACGACTGTATCTGCTGACGCAATCCGCAGCGTTCCGCAGGAATACCGTGATGGTGCCTATGCTCTGGGGATGACACGCTGGGAAGTTATTAAGGGTATTGTAATTCCTGCAGCAAAAGGAGGAATCATGACAGCCATCGTTCTCGGACTTTCAAGAGCGTTCGGTGAAGCGCTTGCCGTAGCCATGGTTATAGGAAAAACTAAAGCGTTTCCCAGATCCATTCTCAGTCCGACAAACACAATTACAACAGCAATTGCATCGGATATGGGCGGGGCCATGGAAGGCGGAGAATACAATACAGCACTCTGGACAATGGCCATACTGCTGTATCTGCTGTCCCTGTTTTTTATTTACGCTATCCATAAAATCGCAAATCAAACCAGTGAAGGAAATAACAAATGTCGAAAGACTATCTGAAAATAGAAAAAGCAGAAGACAAAGCTATGACTGTTCTGTTTTACCTCGTGGGAGGCTTCTTTCTCCTGCTTCTTTTTTGTCTGGTCGCTTATATTCTTGTAAAAGGATTTACCAATTTTTCGCCAGTACTGTTTTCATTCTCGGAAAAAGGTATCGGAAACCAGTTTTTCAATACCGTATATCTTGTAGCCTTGTCACTGATCATCAGTACGCCGCTCGGAACGGCGACAGGAATTTATATGGTGGAATATGCCGGTAATGGTAAAATAACACGATTTCTGGAAATGTGTATTGAAACGCTTTCTTCATTACCGTCTATTGTCGTCGGTCTGTTCGGATATCTTGTTTTTATTCTTATGACACATGCCAGATGGAATCTGATCGCCGGAGCCCTGTCCGTATCTATTTTAAGTCTTCCGCTCATTGCAACTACGACGGTAGATGCATTCAAAGCGCTTCCTGAAAATTACAAGGAAGGAAGTTTCGCTCTGGGAGCTACGCACTGGCAGACAATATTGCATGTACTGTTACCTGCGGCAATTCCCAGAATTATTACCGGTATCATTCTTGCAGCCGGACGCGGATTCGGAGAAGCTGCTGCGCTGCTGTATACAGCCGGCATGAGTACGGATATCAACTGGTCAAACTGGAATATTTTTTCGGGGACATGCCCTCTGAATCCTTTCCGGCCCGGGGAGACGCTCGCACTCCATATATGGGGAGCCCGTACAGAGGCACTTGCTCCCAATGCAGCCCAGATCGCAGATTTCTCTTCTGCAATACTGATAATAATAGTATTTTCTTTCAGCATCATCTCAAGATTCATCAGCGGAAGGATCAGCCGGAAAATGGCTCAATAGCAGTACAGTGATATTGCCTGACCGGGATCTGACAAAGTAAAGAAATTATCGACAATTTCTAAAAACAGTGTTATTATAGAGTAATACTACGTAGGGTCTGTCAGGCATGCTATGAATTACCCGCCTACAGCAGGCAGTCGTTGGATAATGGAACCATTGCATGACAGGAAAAAAAATATTCTGGCCGTCGTATCGTCCTTCTCTATTGTTATCCCGTCAGGAGTTATCCTATACAGCTTCTGGAAAAATAATCACATGCTCCTCTACAATTCTATGGGAATATGCTGTGGCGTTATTTCCATCTGCATATTCTTACTGACGAATATCTGTGCTGATAAAGAAAAAAATGTTTATTCAATACTGGGATCAGGTTATCTGATCGCCGGAATACTCGATTTTCTGTATACACTTTCCGACAGGGACATAAGCGGAATCCGGATATATGCCAGTTATGCAGAAGCTGTTTCAATTCTTTTTTTTCTTGTATACATGAAACGTTCCATCAATTTTTTCAGACCAGCGGGAACTGTATATTTTTTCTGCCTGACCGCAGTCACATCCGCTGTAGTATATGCGCAATTTAACACAGATATCTTTACAAACCGTGGGGTGCTATATGCGGCAGGAAAACTGGCCGGATATACGGTATGTATCCTGTTTGTCATAGCATTACTGCTCATAAAATTTAAAAGCCCCGTTACAGGACGAAAGCTTTCTTTCTGGTTCTCCCTATCCCTCAGTACAGCTGTTTTTAGTGAATTATGTTTTATACTATATAAAGATCCATCCGGAATTATAGCTAAAGCCGGTTTTCTGTCAAAAATTCCTTCCTTGTATTTCATGTACAAATCCGTTTTTATTGAAAATATTCTGAATCAAAAGGCGTCTGCTCTAAGGGAACTGAACAATAAGATAGAAGAAATACGTCTGCTGAATGAAAAACTCGGCGAATGCGAAAGGACACATAAATCAATTTCCAGAGAACTGGACATGATTATAGACAATATACCCGGGCTGGTATTTTATAAGGACAGGCATAACCGGTATACTAAAGTCAATAAATATCTGACGGATATATACAAAAAAACAAAACAGGAACTTGAAGGAAAGAGTCTGTTCGCCCTTTATTCCAGGAGCGATGCCGAAAATTACTACGAAGACGATCTGCAGGTTATCAATTCGGGAACCGCAAAGCTTAACATTGAAGAACGGTGGATGACAAAAACCGGTCCAAGATGGATAAATGTCAATAAGATACCGTTTGTCAATGCTGACGGCGAAATACAAGGTGTCATCGGCCTGGCAATGGACATTACTGACAAAAAAAAATATGAAGAAAAAATCCTGAAACTGCTGGCAGAACTTGAAATAGAAAAAACAGCAGCGCTCAAATCTTCATTTACGGATGGCCTGACAGGGATTTATAACCGCAGGTATTTTAATGAAGTACTTTCAAGGGCAATCGCAGCAGCCCGGCGTAAAAAACATATGCTGTCTATCGTTATGATCGATATCGATTACTTTAAGAATTACAATGATCTCTTCGGACATGTCGCCGGTGACGAATGCCTGAAGAAAGTGGCTGGAGCCTTACAAGCCGCAGCCTGCAGAGCGACGGATACACTTGCCAGATACGGTGGTGAAGAATTTGCCGTGATACTGGAGGATACTGATAAAAAAGGAGCGCTGATTCTGGCCAGAAAAATGAAAAAATCCGTATATGCCCTTCATCTACGGCACCCGAAATCCCGGTGTTCCACTTTCGTAACGATAAGTATCGGAGTTACCACCGTTACCGATGCCATTGCAGGAAAGGAAGACGACCTTATCAATCTTGCGGATACGGCCCTGTATAAGGCAAAAGAAAACGGCCGGAACAGAATCGAATTCTGCAGACCGGAAAGCGTCATTGATATTCACCGTCCCGGCAAAACAGTCATGCCGTAACGTCTTTACTGGTTCTGATTCTTAAGCCGGCCGTAAACGGCACCTATACCATTATAATTTCAAATCCGTTCCGACCGCTTTTTTTCACGGCATACAGCGCTTTATCGGAATATTCCATCATAGTTTCCAGTAAAGTGTCATGTTGATTATTGCATGCCACCCCTATACTGGCAGTAACGCATATCTGCGTCCTGCAATAATCAACATGAAGATCTTCTATTCCCTTCCGGATACGGTCAGCGATCATCGCTGCATCCGGCCGGCTGGTATCCGGCAGATATACGATGAACTCTTCTCCTCCATATCTGGCAAGAATATCGTGAGAACGTAATAAGGACGAAATAGTACCGGCTACGGCAATAAGTACTTTATCGCCCCCAAGATGACCGTATACATCATTAATACGTTTGAAATAATCCAGATCTATAATAAAAAAAGCATCGTGCAGATGTACTTTCCCCGGGACCCTTGAATAAAACCAGCGTCTGTTTCCGATGCCCGTAAGCATATCGATTTCCGAAGCCTGCTTCAATTTTATTTCAACACGCTCTTTTACCAGTGCGAAAATAAAAATAGTAATCATAAATACGCAGATTATCTGGATATAAAAACCTCTGGCAATTATCTGAGTATAATCAGCGCAGACAATAATACCGATTCCGGCAAATAAAAACACTGACGCACTGACCAGAATACTGAGTCCCAGCCATTTGCGCGAAGTCAAAGGCTCTGAAGATGTCTTTCCGAATATTTCACAGGCAGCTGCAAATAATAAAACAGAATCAGTCATGTGGAAAAAAACATATCTGTTCCGGGCGATACGCCAAAAATTCAGGGAAAAACCGGCAGCAAGTATAAGAACGACGAATATAAAAAAGACACTCAGGAATGTCCTGTGCCTGCTATAATTCAGAAAATTAATTCCGATATAAAAGATACCATAACCGGCTACACCTGCAAGAAGGCTTAAAAAAGACCATGCTCCCGAATGAGAAAAATATTTTTCGCAAACACCGGTAAACAGGAATCCTGTTCCTATTTCAAAAAAAGCTATGAACAGCAGAAATAAACCATCCCGCTCCAGTGACCTCAATCGTAAATACAAGAAACAGAGAGAACCGGCAAACAACGCCGTAATATACAAATTTAGTACCGTTACGATATCGAGAAACATTTTTTCTTAAAGTACTATGTTAACCGGAAACTGTCAATCGGGAAATATTGGTCATATTCCCCCTGATAATGCAACTCATTTTCGTATTTCCGGGTCTAATAAG
>DCFS01000090.1:0-3485 GCA_002319875.1 Treponema sp. UBA1798
GTATCCATGGCGTATTGCAGCTGCAATATAACGAGCCTGTGCATGATACTGCATTATTTCGGAATAACGGAAGACAGCCCGGATGATATGATGATAAAAGTATTCGAGCAGTATTTTACAGAGTGGACAAAAGAAGCAGACAATGAAAAAACGGCGAAAGGTGCAAGCCGACTTACATTGAGTGGGAATATTAAGGAAGTTGTCTGCAAATTGTACGAACTGCCTGAAAGTCAGATAAAGACAGACACTCTGAATCTTACACAAATACAGAATTACATAGCGGAAGGGTATCCCGTGTGGTTTTCATGGGGACCACTGAAGTACTTAACAGAAACAGATAAAAAGACAGGACATATATCCGTAATACGGGGTTTTTCGGAAGACGGAAATGTCATAATAAATGATCCGTGGGGCGACCCGACAAATACAGCAGGGGGATTTCATACAGGCGAAAATGATCTGCCGGGCTATTCACAGAAAACCGGATATGTATGGGGTGCGGGAGCAGGGAGCGGCGATAATGTCGTGGTAAAATCGAAAGAGCTTGAAAGGATTTCACTGACCCCGTTCAATCAGAATCTGGTGATAGTCCGTCCGAAGATATGGAGTTTTCCGTTCAAGACTGATTACCTTACACCCCTGAAGCCGGACGAGACGGAGGAAATGAGGGACACGGAAGTTACAGGACTTTGTTTTGACAGGGAAAACTGGAAAGGAATACAGGCCGGGATGCCGTACGTAAAACAGGGGTTCCCGGTCAGTGGCAACGGTTCATGGCACGACGGAATACATATCAGGGGAAGTGAAGGTGAAAGCGTATATCCGATAGGACCCGGCCGGATAGTTGCTGTACGCAATACAGTGAATAATAAAGACAAGGACAGTTATAATTTTATACTGTTGAAGCATACCGTTCCGGGACAGACAACAAGAAAATCATTTTACAGCCTGTATATGCATCTGGCACCAATCGATATTGTAAAAAGAGTCAGTGACAAGTTTGCATTCGATATCGAACAGAAAGAATCCCGTGACTGGATAGATCAGATGGCTGATTATCTTATGCCTAAAAAAGCAATGCTGGTTTTAAATGGCAAGGAAGAACTTGATGGAAATGATGCAAACAGCATGCCTGTTTATAAAATGCCGGGAGGAAGGGAGAAAACAGATGTAACGCTGAAGGACCGGTCGATCGTGTATCTGTGTCCTAAAAATGAGGATGATAAAAAACTGCTGACGGATTTGAAATCGGATAATGAAGAGAAGATCAATCAGCTGGTAAAAAAACTTGATGATATTTCAACCTACACAAGGAAAACCGGAAATACAGAATGGCTGCGTATTTTTACAAAAGTAAAAAAAGAAGCGGGTGATTCCTATGACGGAGAATACAGCTGGAAAGACGGATATATAGAGTATGACCGAAGTAAAATATACGTACAGACAATAAATGTAAGGGAATACCGTTATTACCGGCAGAAAATAAAGAAAATAGCAGACGGAGAAACAGTCACTTTTACCGAAAAAGAAACGGATATCAAAATAAAACCATTAACCTGGCAGGAAGTGTTGAGAGAAAAAATGATTTCAATATTTCCGATACAAATGACTGACGGAACAGTTACAGGTCAGAGCGTTATGTTTGAAGCGGTACAGCAGTATTATACCGGGCGCTTTAATAAGGCCAATACGCTTCAACCGGGATCATTTTTTTTTAGAGATTTAATTTGGAATGATTTTGAAAACAGATGCATAGCCCTTGCAGCTGACCTGCTGACATATCCTGAAGAACAGGTTAATGATCCATTTATAACAAAGAAAAAGTGTTTTACTGTGTATATGAAAAATACATATAAAGCACTGTATGATGTAAAAAATGGAAAAGATACGAAAAGCCCGTTTCAAATGTTCCCTGCGGGAAAAAAGAACGCAGCTGCAATAAACGCAGAAGAAAATGAAAAAAAGAAAGAAAAATGCTGGACTGATTTATATAATCAGTTTTCTATATATAAACATAAAAATACTGATTATTATATAGAAGCTGATACGAATAGTGCTGTCGGCTGTTTCGGAAAATATGATAGACAGTATCAGGTACATGTGGAAATATTTTCTGATTCAGATATCATAGGAACAGCACAGAGCAGTACTGGAACCTATTATAAAATAGTACAGCAGGATAAAAGCAGTTATTATGATAAACCGAAAACAGCGGAAGTACTTCTTAATGCGGGCATAGAAAATATAGATTCACAGGAAAATATGGCCCATCTTTCAAAAAAGAAAATAGTCCTGAAAGAACTATCCGATTTTTATGAAGGGAATCAGGATAAGATACGGCACCTTTATGCAGCACATTACAACAATTTGTATGTACTTACGCAGGACGAGTTCAGTTCAATGGTTGACGGGACAGTAGGAACGACGGACAGCAAAAAGGAAAACCGGGATAAAAATAATTTTTTACAAAAAACAGCTTTCCTTGATGATGAGATACGTAAAAAACTGGGACTGGAGGATACTGACAAAAATGCATGGTTTTATCATCCGGTGCAGTTTGTATTGTGGCTGAATCAGCAGCAGAAAAAGGCCTCCGAAAAGAGTATCTGAACTGCAATTGTTCAATAAGCCGGTAAGCACAACAGCTGCGTCCGGAGACTGATAAAATAACAGGTACGGGTTTGCAGCGCAGATGCAAACCCGGTAAGTACGTTTCCCCAGAGGGAAACGTACGACGCGCACAGTGCGTGGTGTCAGTATGCGAAAAGCGGAACCGTCGAAATAACGTATACCAAACCGTCTTTCAGCGGTATGAAATGGGTTAAAGACGGAAGTCCTGCATCGGCCCTCTGTGTCAAGATAGTTGTCGCCCAGTAGGAGGGACAATTATATATGAAATACAGCAGAAGTTTCAGAAATTCAATACTGAAAAAGGTATTGCCGCCGTCAAACAGGAGCGTATACTCCGGAGCAAAAGACAGAGATGGAAAAACAATAAAAACAGGAACTACCGGCTGGTGTTTCGGCGGTTATCTGGAATAAGTAAATAGTAGTAAATAAAAAAATCTGGCATACTTCTGCGGATGATGCCGACGAAAGAATCTTTGACAACGGGTCAGAGGACCGCAGATGAGTTCTGCGATAGTACCTCAATGTATTTTTTCCTGATTTCTTTACTCTGAGAAAGAACAGAGGAATGAAGAAAAAGACATACGCCGGATTGGAGCACCGCGGAGCGTTCACGCCGGAGGCGGGAATGAGGGTTACCGAAGTGCGGAAAGCCGGTTAGCACCACAGTTTCGTCCGGGAGCTTATAAAATAACAGGAACGGGTTTGCAGCGCAGATGCAAACCCGCTAAGCAGGTGGAACACCTGCGGCTGACAGCGCAACAAGGGAAAAGGTGGCAGAGCCTGACGTTACCATGAACGGAACGACGGCGGAGGCTGAGTGGACGGCCGTTGAAAACCGGGAACCGGGCGACAAA
>DCFS01000090.1:3826-7432 GCA_002319875.1 Treponema sp. UBA1798
TCCTCAGGTTGTATCGATGGAATGGGAAAAACAGGTCTTGTATTATGGCGATGAAGTAAAACTGACGATAAAGACCTTTGAAGTTTCCGGGTTTTCTCCTTCATGCAGACTTCAATTGTGGAATAATGGAACAGAGAAAGAAGATGTTCTTGTATATGAACAGGATATAACCATAGATAAAGATGAATTGGAAGTCAACATAAAGACAACATTTGATTCAGACAGTATTGCAAAATCAGCGGAAGGTTCTGATTTGAACATATACGCAAAGACAGTTTGTGACAAAATGGAAATAGCGCAAAAAGAAAAGCCACTGCTGCAGGTACGGACAACAGGAGCAGTACGATGAAAAAAAATCTGTATATAAGTCTGTGTATGCTGCTCTGCACAACGCTGGTTTGTGCAGAAGCGCCGGAGTTACAGCTTGTCATGCCGAACAGCTGGAAGAAACTGGAGCGGGTAGCCGGTGTGGAAGCGGAACAGGTCTTAACTGCAACAAAACCTGCTGTAGATGAGCTGTTTGTAAATATAATAGATATGAATTTAAGAGATTTTTGTGCAGGCTGTACATACCATACGGTATACCGGGAGGCAATGGAGAACGCCGTATTTTACCGTCTGGTATTCAGTAACAGCCCTGTAAGCGGCATAGCGAGTTTGAACCAGTGGTTTTATCAGGTTTTAGTAAGGAAAGAGGGATTAAAATACAGCCTTTATGGAGCTGCACTTTATAATCACATAGGATTGTTGACAAGCACCGAATACAGTATAGCTGAGTTTGGAGCCATAGATATAGTAGTATCGGGAAAAAAAGCGAAAGGAATACTGTTTACGCTGGTGGGGTGCGGAATCGTACCGGCAGGGAACCTTCAGCACGGTTCTGTTGTTGAAAAACCCTATACATTTTACCGTAAAACGAAGAACCAGTTTCGCGGTAAAAATAAGGCGGTATACTATTTATTGAAAGATCTGGAAGGGAAAAAAATCACAATCGAGTCACATAGTGATTACAGTCTGTACGAGCCGCAGGTGGATACGGATATAACAATAACAGCATCAGATTGTCTTCTTGATGCCCGGTGTCCGCTCAAGTACGGCATACAGAACGCATTTGACGGGGATCCTGCAACAAGCTACGTTGAAAATACTGACGACGACTTATTTTATATAGAAATAAATTTTCCATATAAATCATTTGATTACACTATGTTTTGCCAAACGATAGCATTTATAAACGGGTATGCTGCAAATAATAATCTTTACATCTCTAATAATAGGATAAAAAATATAAATTTGATTTATAAAACATGGAAAGAAGACAGCTTACATAAAAGCTTTAATTTAAATGATAACACTCTAGGGTATCAAACTTTTATTGTTGATTCAGATGCGGGAAATTATAGCTACAAAATATATACAAATAATGTTTTTCAGGGAAACAAGTATAAAGATACCTGTTTGGCTGAATTAAATATGAAATTCAATACTTTAAATTGGCTATTTGGAGATATAAATGAGTAATGCATGGGAACGCAATTTAGCTGTACCATTTTTTAGTCAACGAGAGAATAAATATACATGGTATCAATTAAACGAAGCGAGAAATAGAGTGAAAGAAAATGGTGTAGAAAAGCCCGGGATTTCCATGGCATGGCGGAGCTGCAACATAACGAGTCTGTGCATGGTACTGCACTTTCACGGAGTAACCGAAGAAACACCTGATGACATGATGGAGAATATATTTGCAGCGGAAGGGTGGAATAAAGAGGCTAATGATGAATCAACGAATAGAAAACGAGGAGCATCGAGTTTTGAAGATTGGGATCGCCTTTTAATAGCTGCTAATCGTTATTTACCGGAAGGGTTGACTTCAGTAAAAAAAAATATCCGACGCTTGAACAACTACAGGCTGAAATAGGTGCGGGGTATCCGGTAATGATGTCCTGCGGGCTTGCATCCGGAATAGAGGGAGGAGTGTACGGAAACAGCCAGCATGTTGTGGTAGTGAGGGGATTTACAGATAACAATGAAATCATTCTGAATGATCCGTACGGACCTCCGGTGAATCTGGAGCGGGATATCAGAACGAAAGATTATGTTACGGCGGGGTATTATTTTGAATCGAATTCAGCGGGAACGGGAGACAATATCATTGTAAAAATCCCGGAGTTCCAGAAGGTGTTTAAGAAAGGGGTTAGTCCTGCGCTGTTTATTCACAGTCCGCTGTGGTGTTTTCCTGTTTCAGGTCTGAAACCAGATAATAGGGATAACTGTATCAGTATGTATGATATGGAAAAAGATGTGTCGAACTGTTACCCTGTAAAGGCTAATAATATGTGGCATAACGGAATTCATCTGGAGTCTGCGGGTGGTTTCCGTTCTATCGGTGCGGGGAGGCTGGTTGCGTTCAGGAATAATTATGAGCAGCAGCCGGAAATCGGCAGCAACAGTTTTGCGCTGGTACAATACCAGTATCCGCCGGAATCTCCTGCGGCGAAATGTAAATCTTTTTATGCGCTGTATATGCATCTGGCTCCGGTTGATTTGAAAAAAGAGCTTAAACATTTTATCCGTACCGGTCAGATGAAAAAATCTGTTCCCTGGCTGATTCAGCTTTTCGGAGCTCTGCTACCTGTGTATAAAATAATGGGAACGATATTTGGTGACCACATTGGAACTGTCAGGGGAATTTATACGGAGATTTACCGGGCGGAAATGGGGGAAGATTATGTTCTGCGTCCGACAACTAAGACGGTTGGTTATAAGGGGCGGCGTATAAAAATCAATCTTCTTCCTGCAAACCGTATGGATCTGCTGAGGCGGATCTGCGATATTACTTCATATGCGGATATGTCGTCGCTGAGGGAAATGGAAACATACCGGGAGGATGTTTTTGTAAAGAAAGATATGCTGTATTTCCATTACGGGCAGGGATCTGAGCGTCAGTTGTGCTGCTGTTCAGCTGAGCATTTTGAAAGCTATCCGGATTTGAATGATGCCCGCTACCGGTATTATGGGAAAAAAATCTATCAGCTGTACAGTAATAAGGTTGTGACATTTTCCGACAGGATAAAAACCGCTTCCGGTGTGTCGTTTAATTTTAAATCGAATCTGCGTAATGATGTGCAGTTGCTGTCTGTCCCGGGAAAAAGTACCTATGAAAGTCTGCTGCTGCATCCGTTTACCCGTTTTGTTAATGTGCATCCGTTTCCTCGTTACAGCGGGTTTCTTCCTGGAATATTGGAAAGGGGAATCGCACTTTGTGAGTCATGTGCGGATACCGGTATCTGTGCACAGAAAGTAAAGGAAATAACCGGCGGCGAAAATGAATATATACGGGAACGGAAAAAAGCTCTGGCGGATTATCTCGGAGTACTGCAAAAAGAAAATGCTGCCGGGCGGTTCGATGCGTCATTCAGTCAGATGAGTCCGGCTGATTCAAAAGAATGGCTCATTAATTTGTGCGGGAGTACGGAAAGAAAGGCTGTGGGCAACTATATATTTGGTCTTAAGGGAACATACAGTACCGCCAGAACGAATAGCGGGAATATTGACGAACTGTATATGGTACTTGACCAGTTTTCTATACCAGGCCCAAGAAATAAG
>DCFS01000328.1:0-15351 GCA_002319875.1 Treponema sp. UBA1798
CCGATGGGAAATCCTCAGAATCTGTTTCTGTATACACGCATGGGTGTTCCTGCAGCTGCGTTCTGTCTGATTCTTCTGCCGTATGTTCTGGTTTCGGGATTACTTTTGCTGCTCTGTCTGCTGGCAGTTCCCCGGACAAAGCTTTCCGAACCGGCAGACAACAGGCCGGTTTTTGCGGCATCAGGATATTCGGTATGGAACCGCTTGCGCCTTGTCGTATACTGGATACTGTTCATTCTGTGTCTTTTATGCGTCCTTAAACTGATTCCCGCATGGAGCCTTGCTGTTATCTGTGGTATAACGGTATTCTTTGTCCAGCGTGAACTGCTTGCAAAAGTTGACTATATGCTCCTGCTGACATTCTGTGCTTTTTTTGTCTTTACCGGAAACGTGGGAACCATGGCCGGTGTCAGGTCTTTTCTCGAACAGACAGTGCATGGGCGCGAATTTGCAGCAGGACTGGTTTCAAGCCAGATTATCAGCAACGTACCGTCAGCACTGCTGCTGTACCCATTTTCATCTGATCTGAAAGCTTTGCTGCTCGGTGTTGATATCGGCGGACTTGGAACACTCGTAGCTTCTCTTGCAAGTCTCATATCGTATAAACTTTATATGAACCAGAGCGAACCGGCTGTCCCCGTTACCGGCGGAAAGTATCTTGCTGTTTTTACGCTGATAAATCTGGTTTTTATGGCTGCACTGTGTCTGTGTACTGTGATTTTCGGTTGATATCAGATACGATTTCCGGTTTTATGCTTGACAAGGGAGAACTCCCATTTTTATAGTATAAGAGTATGTCCGAATGTTTTGCAGGATCCGTAACCGGTAGACAGACCGGAGCTTACCCTGGGACCGTCCATAGCGGTGTGCTGCCGGCGTTCAATGCCGGAAGGTTATTATTATGAATTATCCGCAGGGACTGATGTATGAACAGGCGTATGCTATCAATATCAATAAACCGACGGATGAACTCTTTTACTACTTCGACTATGATGAGCGGTATTATGCGATCAATATGGAATTCCAGCATTTTCACTCTTTTTACGAAATATTCATACTCCTCGATACGGAAGCATCTCATATTATAGAGGGAAAATATTATCAGCTCAAAATGTACGATATGGTTTTTCTTAAACCGGCGCTGCTTCATAAGAGCGAATATCCGCCCGGAAGACCCCGGAAACGGCTTATTATTAATTTTTCCGTTCCACGCCGGAATACACCTTTCAGAAATTCTCTTGATAAAATATTTTCTGTTTTTGAAGCATCTGTACCTGTTTATCGTTTCTCAGCAAAGCAGCAGCAGCCGCTTTTTAATCTCCTGAACGATATTTTCAATCAGGGAAAATACCCTGATCCGCTGCGGGATCTGACCATCCATACGAAGTTTACGGAATTTCTGTATACGGTGTATGCCGAGTCGAAATATAATATTTACAGTACGGAGACACTGTCTGATATGCCGTCATCGAGGATCTATACAATAACAGCATGGATCCATGAAAATTACCGTCAGGAACTTTCTCTTGATGCGATTGCGGAAAAATTCAGTGTAAGTCCGTATTATCTCTCTCATCAGTTCAGACAGGTTACAGGTTTCACGGTAGTCAGCTATATACAGATGACTCGTATCCGCAATGTTCAGCAGATGCTTCTGTATACTGATATGAGAATAACTGATATCGCTGAAACCTGCGGCTTTACCAGTTTTTCACAGTTCAACAGAACGTTCAGTAAGTTCTGTAATATGTCGCCTTCAAAATACCGCTCTTCCACAGGAACTTTGAAACAGCTGCCCGATCACAGCGAATAGAACAGATACCGGTACCGCAAGGAATGCGATGTTTTTTTATTTTTTCAGCAAAAAACGGGTAGTTTTTACACCGGTATGTTTTATACTGAAATTATGCAACCCGATATTACAAATTCTGTTATAAAAAAATTTACACTGCTCGCCGATAGTTTTCAAAAAACACTTTACAGTGATGATATTGTTTTTCTCGAAAATCTCCGGAAGAAAAATCTTCAGGAAAAGGAAATAAAAAAGTATGAGTTCTGGGAATGGCCCCAGGGTGTCGGATTATACGGCTTCTGGAAATATTTTGAATTTACCAGAAATACACATTATTTTAACATTCTTAGGGAATATTATGACCGTCAGATGGAAATCGGTTTCCCTGAAAGAAATGTTAATACGACTGCACCACTTCTGCCGCTTTCATTCCTTGCAGAATATACGGGAGAAGGAAAGTACATGGATATCTGCAGCGACTGGGCAGAATGGATTATGTACAATTTCCCAAGGACCGAAGAAGGCGGTTTCCAGCATATTACGTCGGATTCAGTAAACGATCAGGAACTGTGGGACGATACGCTGTTCATGGCTGTACTGTTTCTGGCGAACATAGGAAGAATTCTTAAAAAAACATCATACTGTGATGAGGCAGTATACCAGTTCATGGTACATGCAAAATATCTGGCAGACCGGAAGACGGGTTTATGGTATCACGGCTGGACGTTCAATGGCCGCAATAATTTTGCCGGTGCTTTCTGGGGCCGCGGAAACTGCTGGATTACGGCTGCCATTCCGGAACTTTTTTCTATGGTACAGTGTACCGGTCCTTCGGCGCGATTTCTGACTGAACTGCTGAAAAAGCAGGTACAGACTCTGGCAACCTGTCAGGATTCCGACGGCTTCTGGCATACGCTCATAGACGACCGCACATCCTACCGGGAGGCTTCTGCTACAAGCGGTTTTTCGTATGGAATCCTGCGGGCTGCAAATATGGGGCTTATAGACAGTACCTACAGATCGTGTGCTGAAAAAGCTCTGGAGGCGATTCTCGGCTGTATCTCAGACGACGGAATCGTACAGGAAGTTTCATATGGTACACCGATGGGACGGGAAACAAAGGATTTTTATAAAAACATACCGATCAGGCCGATGCCGTACGGGCAGGCGCTGGCGATGCTGTTTTTATTGGAAATACAAAAAACTATAAAAGGAGGAGGATTTGTATGAAGAGCGTAAAAATGAGCCGTAGTATCACAGTCATTCTTATGACTGTGCTTTCCGCTGGAATTCTGTTCGCCAACGGGCAGCCGGAAAAAGCAGGAGGCACTGCAGGAACGCCGTCTTCTGCTAAAGAAGCCCCTGCACTTGCAGAGATGGTAAAAGCCGGAAAACTTCCACCACTTGTGCAACGCATACCGGATGCAGCCAATGTCATGGTTTCAAAAATGGACACCACCGGTACGTACGGCGGTGATATGCGGTTTACTTCATTCGGCGGAGATTCAAAATGGACTGTCGGAAAGCTGACCGAAGAGCCCTTATTCCGTTTTAAGCTTGACGGTTCCATCGAACCAAACGTAGCAAAAGGCTATGACGTCAGCAAAGACGGCAGAGTATATACCATTTATCTGCGCAAAGGTATGCGGTGGTCCGATGGCGTTCCTTTTACATCAGCCGATGTCGTATTTTACTATAATGATATGTGCGTTCCGAAAACATTTGGTAAGTCATTATATGACTGTTTTTATTCAACAAATCCTTCGACTGGAGCCAAAACACCCTGCAAAGTAGAAGCTGTCGGCGACTACACGGTAAAAGTTACTTTTGCAGATACCAATACAACGTTTCTGGAAAGCCTTACAAACGACAGTAAATGGTTTTTTGCCCCGAAGCACTATTATGAAAAATTGTTACCTGCCTATATCGGTGAAGATGCTGCCAAAGCAAAAGCCCAGGAACTTGGTTATTCCGATGTAAAAGCTATGGGAAAGCAGACCGGCTATTATTACTGGATTCTGCCTGACAGGCCGACACTGCGCGCCTGGGTAGCTGCAAACAATATCGAGGATGAACTTTTTGTACTGAAACGCAATCCGTATTACTGGAAAGTCGACTCGCAGGGGAAACAGCTGCCCTATATAGACAGCCTGAAATGGACAAAGGTTTCAGATGAAGAACAGGTTAAGCTGAAATCCATTGCCGGAGAGGTTGATTTTGGAAAAGTAACCTCTCTCAGTGACTATGCGATTCTCAAGCAGAACGCGGTTAAAGGCGGTTACGAACTGCTTACATGGAAGGGTACCAGCTGGGCAGCACGGCCTACTGTTGTTGAGCTGAATCAGACCATAAAAGATCCTAAATACCGGGCAGTGTTTCAGAATAAAGATTTCAGGGAAGCGCTGTCGGTCTGTGTAGAACGTAAAGAAGTTTCCGAACTGGTGACTGATGGCTTCGGTGAGCCGGGGCAGGCGTCCGTATCTGAAGGACTGATCGGATATGATCCGGCATGGACTACAAAATGGACGGAATACAACGTGGATAAAGCGAACCAGCTGCTGGACAAAATCGGTCTGAAAAAAGGCAAGGACGGATACCGGACGTTTAAAGACGGTTCTCCGTTTGTCCTTGATCTGCAGCTGACTGATCTGCCTGACGATATTAAAGAATCCCAGAAGATGGCGGAACTCCTTTCTGCATATTATGGAAAAGTCGGTATCAATACAACAACGAAAATTTACAGCCGGGATCTGATGACCGAAATATGTAATGCAAACAATCATACAGTCCTTGTTGGACCGATGAACGCAATCAATTCGTTTAATCCTGCACTCAGGCCCAATGCAATCGTGCCGCTCGGAATTTATTCTCCATGGGCAGGAGCATACGGAGAATGGGTTGCCACAAACGGAAAGAGCGGTGTGGAACCGGCAGGCGATATACGCAAGCTGATAGATCTCTATAATAAAGTCAAGAGTGCACCGACATATGCGGAAATGGAAAAGTATACGAAGGCGCTTTTGAAACTGCATGAAGACAATATCTGGGAAATAGGATACTGTCTGGATACGCCTTCAGTAATTGTAAAGAACGCGAAACTCCAGAATATCGGGAAAAAACTGATTTTCTGTGAAGAGTATCGGGATCTTGGCATAGCACATATAGAAAACGCATATTTCAAAAATTAGGGCAACACAGATTAAGTCATAAGGATTTAATCATTGGTTCCCCGCGATTCTGACTATACCGGATACTGTCTTTATCATACAGTATCCGGTTTTCAGATGCTGCCCGGCATTTTTTTAGGAGAACGGTATGCTTAAATATATCGGAAAACGGCTGCTTATTATGATTCCTACGGTATGTATCATTTCACTGGCCTGTTTTTTTATTATCCAATTACCGCCCGGCGATTTTATAAGCAGTTATATCACGACGATGCAATCGGAAGGCGAAGTTATCACACAGCAGGTCATTGCACAACTCCGTTCGGAATATGGTCTGGATAAACCCTGGTATGTTCAGTATATCCTGTGGATGAAAGGCATTGTCCTTCACGGGAACTGGGGATATTCCTTTGAATACCAGAGGCCCGTCATAGCTATTATAAACGACCGGATGGGGCTTACGATAGCTCTCTCACTGGTAACAATGCTGTTTACCTATCTGGTATCGATTCCGATCGGTATTTACAGCGCAGTACATCAGTATTCCGCCGGAGATTATATTTTCAGCGGAATAGGTTTCCTCGGCATGGCGACACCCAATTTTCTTCTGGCAATTATCCTTATGTATCTGTCGTTCAAATGGACCGGAGACCCGCTTATCGGTTTGTTTTCAGATGAAATGCTTCAGAACGGTTTCCGGGTGGCATATACCGGTGAGTTCCTGAGAAGGATGATCATTCCTGTCATTGTTATCGGAACAGCGGGAACGTGCGGTGTTATAAGAACAGTCCGTTCTCAGATGCTGGACGAACTTGTCAAACAGTATACACTCACTGCGCGTGCAAAAGGTGTAACGGAACGGCGTATTACCTATAAATATTGTGTCCGCGCTGCATTGAATCCTGTCGTATCAGGTCTGGCGACTTCACTTTCGAGTATTTTTACCGGTTCCACCATTTCCGCCATAGTTATGAATCTGCCGGTACAGGGACCGATTCTGTATAAGGCACTGAAGAGCCAGGATATGTATCTGGCCGGATCCATTTTGTTTATTATGGCCTTCCTCGTCTGTCTGGGGACCCTGTTTTCAGATATACTGCTTGCCTGGCTCGATCCGCGTATCCGTTTTTCGGAGAGGGGCTAGCATATGTTATTCAGAAAAAAAACAGTAACGGAAGAAGATTATTATCTGGCTTCCCAATGGAAGCTCATGCGCCGCAAACTGGGGCGGCATAAACTGGCGCGTGTAAGTATGATCGTCCTGGGTATTCTCTATCTTGGTGCTCTTTTTGCCAACTTTATTGCACCGCAGGGACTGACAGCCTATGACAGCAGCTCGAAAAATATAGGTCCCAGCCGGATACATATGTGGGATGCAGAAGGTAATTTTCACGGACCATTTGTATACGGATTCACGACGAAACGTAATATGGAGACTTTCGAAAAAGAAGTAGTGGAAGATACTGCACGTGTTTACCGGATAAAATTGTTTGTAAAAGGTGATTCGTACAGATTTTTAGGGATTATTCCTTCTTCCCTGCATCTGTTCGGAACAGGAGAAGGCGGGCATGTATTCCTGCTGGGAACGGATTCCATGGGTCGAGACCTGTTTTCCAGGCTTATAATCGGTAGTCAGGTTTCGCTGACAGTACCCCTCGTAGGGGCCGGTATCAGCTTTATACTGGGGATCCTCCTCGGAGGACTTTCCGGTTATTTCGGGGGATGGACGGATATCTGCATACAGCGGATTATCGAAGTTATTACGTCATTTCCGTCGATTCCGCTCTGGATGGCTCTTTCTGCAGCAATTCCGCCGAATATACCGATTGTGCGTATGTACCTGTATATTACGATCATCATGTCTTTTATTTCTTGGACGGCTCTTGCCAGAATAGTCCGCGGCAAGTTTATATCACTGCGTAAGGAAGATTTTGTCATGGCAGCCCGCCTTGCAGGTGTCAGTGATTTTAAAATCATCATAAAACATCTGGTTCCGGGTTTTATGGGGTATCTGATCGTAAACCTTACACTGGCTATTCCTGACATGATTATAGGGGAAACCTCCATGAGTTTTCTCGGACTGGGAATGCGTTCTCCGGCAACCAGCTGGGGCGTTCTTCTGCAGGAGGCACAGGATATTTCAAATATCGCATTGTATCCGTGGAAACTGATACCTCTGCTTTTCGTAATTATTACCGTCCTTGCTTTCAATTTTCTGGGAGACGGCCTCCGCGATGCAGCGGATCCGTATAAGTAGCAGGAGTAAGCCGTTATGAACAAAAATACACTAATCGAAATAGAGGATCTTCATATAGATATTATAGCCGACGAAGGAATGCTTACAGCGGTCCGCGGCGTGAATCTGGATATAAACAGGGGTGAAACGCTGGGACTCGTTGGAGAGTCCGGATGCGGAAAAAGCCTTACAAGCAAGGCGGTTCTTGGCATAAATGCGAAAAACTGCAGGACATCTGGGCGGATTATGTTCCGCAGTTCTGCAAATCCCGGGGGAGAACCTGTCGATCTGCTTTCTCTACGTCAGAACGGGCCGGAAATCAGGGCTATCCGCGGGAAACATATCTCCATGATTTTCCAGGAACCGATGGCCGCCTTTTCACCTATGTACACGATCGGGAATCAGATAAACGAATGCACCAGGCTGCATATTACGAAGGATAAAGAAGAATCAAAATCCGTTACTATAGACATGATGAAAAAAGTCGGTATAGCGAATGCTGAAAAACGGTATGACCAGTATCCTCATGAATTTTCGGGTGGCATGCTCCAGCGTGCGCTTATTGCGATGGCGCTTGTCTGTAAGCCGGACCTGCTTATTGCCGATGAACCTACGACGGCTCTTGACGTAACTATTCAGGCTCAGATCCTTGAACTTATGAAAACACTTCAAAAGGAAACAGGGACATCAATACTTTTTATTACCCACGACCTTGGAACCGTTGCAAAGATATGTGACAGAGTTGCCGTAATGTATCTCGGTAAGATTGTTGAAACAGCTTCCGTCAGGGATATATTCAAAAATCCTGAGCATCCGTATACAACGGGACTGATCGGTTCCGTACACAGGCTGGGAACCAGCAAATCCGAACGCCTCGTCTCAATAGAGGGAACGGTTCCTCTTGCGATGAACCTGCCGGCGGGTTGCAGCTTTTACGACCGCTGCAAAAAGCATATTGAAGGTACCTGCAATGTAAAAGACCCGGAACCTGTAGTTCCTGGAGAAAAACATAGTACCAGCTGCTGGCTGTACGGAGGAAAATGATGTCAGAAACGATTCTCCAGGTAAAGAATATATACAAGGAATTCCTGTCTAAAGGAGTATGCGTAAAAGCTGTAACGGATGTAAGTTTTAATATCCGGGAAGGAGAAACAGTCGGAATCGTCGGTGAATCAGGTTGCGGCAAAACAACCCTCGGACGATGCATCGTCAGGGGTATTCAGGCAACAAAAGGGGCCGTCCTGTATCGTGCGGCCGACGGCAGGGAATATGATTTTCTGAAGATCGACAAAAATGTTATGAAAACGATCAGAAAGGAAATACAGATGATTTTTCAGGATCCTTACGCTTCACTTGATCCTCGTATGACAGTCTATGATATCATTTCCGAACCGCTCAGGGCAAACTTCAGACTGCCGAAAGCGGAACAGGATGCCAGAGTTATGGATATAGCACAGAAAGTCGGTCTTAACACTGCGTTCCTGCGCCGGTATCCTCATGCGTTTTCGGGAGGTCAGAGGCAGCGTATCGGTATAGCGCGTGCGCTGGTATTGATGCCGAGGCTGATCGTCTGCGATGAGGCAGTTTCCGCGCTCGATGTTTCGATACAGGCGCAGATCATCAATCTGCTGATAGATCTTCAGAAAGACCTTCATCTTACGTATATTTTCATAAGCCACGACCTGTCCGTTGTGGAACATATATCAGACAGAGTCGGGGTCATGTATCTCGGGAAACTGGTAGAATATGCTTCTACAGAACAGATTTTTTTACATCCGGCACATCCGTATACGGAGGCGCTGCTTTCAGCTGTTCCGGTTGCAGATCCTGATGTAAAAACCGACCGGATTCCTCTTGAAGGTGAAATCCCGAATCCTGCCAACCCCCCGGCAGGATGTTATTTCCATGACCGCTGCAGATATTGTACCGATATATGCCGTCATGAGGTTCCCGCGTATACCGATACGGGGAACAGCCATTTTGTCGCGTGCCACCGCGCTGCAGAACTGCATCTGCGCAGCTCCATACCGGTCATAGTACAGGAAGGCAGATCATGAAAAAAAGGCGCCTTGTTGTTTTTCTGGACAGCGGCGATACGCTTGTCGATGAATCGACTGAAGTGCGTAATACGGACGGAATCGTAGTACACGCGGAACTTCACGACGGAACGCAGCTGCTTCAGCGCCTGTACGATGAAGGTTATACGCTCGCTCTCGTTGCCGACGGGGAGACGCTGTCGTTTGATAATATATACAGGGAACACGGTCTGTCGCATGTGTTTTCCGCGAGGGCTATATCTGAGGAAGTAAAAGACAGAAAACCTGCTGCTGTTATGTTCCAGACCGCCATGGACGCTCTGGGACTCCCGGATACGGACAAAAAGCGGGTTGTGATGATCGGAAATAACCTGCCGCGTGACATCGCAGGGGCGAACCGCTTCGGCATAACGTCCATTCTGTATGACTGGTCTCCCCGGTACGATATGACGGTGCACAACAGTGACGAAAAACCGGATTACCGGGTATCCCGGGCAGAAGCGCTGCTGACGCTTCTTGACCGGCTTGACGGAGAGGCGGGCAATGGATAGAAAAACACTGGAAACCTGTCTTAATTATGCTCCCGTAGTATATTTCGACAGAAAAGAACCTTTTGCCATCCGGCGCATCGGCTGTACCCTGTTTGAAAAAAGCGGGTACAGCCCGTCGTTTCCCGGTTCGCCGGAACACAGACGGCTCATCATGCCCGGGTTGAAACAGGCTGCCTTTGCAATAGAGTATGCGTATTACTTCGATTATGATATCCAGCATCTTTACGAGCTCGAACATGTATGGGTATATGTGGATCATTCCGGTTCCGTCTGCGGCTGTGAAGGAAGTTTCCATGGAAAATATCTGAACGAGATGATTCCGCTGTTTTCCATTCTCGATGCCGGAAGTACCCATGTCCGGCTGTATTCCCAGCCGGGTAAGCATGCATTTCTGCCGGCCATCGAACTGTTCCGCTTGTATCCCGACCCCGATGCATGCTGTATGGAGGATGCCGGTAAAGACGGTCTTTCGCTGCCTGAAATGTTTTCTGGTAGAGTACCGGATACAGAATCCGTACAGACAGCCGTGCGTACATTCATAAAAAAACAGTATGCTTTTAAACCCTCCTGGCGATTTGTCCCGGTTATTCCTGACAGCGGACTTTACATATCCTGGGATGAGCTGGCACATGAAATTCCGCAGAGAATTGCTGCGGAGCTTTCACGTATCGGAGCAATATAATCAGGAAAGAAGGTAACACGGGTATGGATCTCGGCAGACAATGGAACGAACGTCTCAAAATATGGATAGACTATCTCCCCCGGCTGTTTTATAGGGAGAAAGGAACTGTTCCCGCTGTTTTTTTTACGACAATGGAACCTCTTTCCCCCGGACAGGCGGCAGTGCATCAGGCAGAACCTGTTTCAGAGGGGTATGGCTGGGGAAAAAAGTGGCAGTACGGCTGGTTCCGTTTTTCCCTTACCGTTCCGCGTGAACTCTGCGGTAAGCGTATCGTCTGTTATCCTGATACCGGAGGGGAATCTCTGGTGTTCGTAGACGGGAAGGCGGCCGGTGCTCTGGATAAGCGGCATGCGTATATTACGCTGACCCGTTCTTCTATCGGCGGGCAGGTTTTCGACCTGCTTGCGGAAAGTTACGCCGGACACGGAATCAGGCCTGAAAACGGCGGTCCGTATGGTCCGGATGAGATTCCCGTTCCGGAACCGGAAGAACCTCTTGCCCGTTTTAACCGTATTTCATGGGGTATATGGAATGAAGAAGTGTACCAGACGGCGATGGATGCTTTTGTCCTGTATAGTCTCCTTTCCGTTCTTCCGGAAACATCGCTGCGCGCACAGAAAGTCGCTGTGGCTTTGAAGCAGTTTACGCTGGAAGCGGATTACGAACTGCCGGAACCGGCATGTACAGAAAGTATTGTGTCAGCGGGCCGGAAACTCAAGCCTCTGCTTGCGTGCGTTAACGGTTCCACTTCTCCGGTAATGAGTATATTCGGACAGTCCCATCTCGATCTTGCCTGGCTTTGGCCGTTCGAAGAAACAAAACGTAAATGTGCGCGTACGTACGCAAATCAGCTTGCACTTATGGAAGAATATCCCGGATACCGTTTTCTTGCCTGCGAACCGTATATACTCGAAACGATCAGAAATTTATATCCGGAGCTGTACGAAAGAATAGAACAGAAAATACGGTCGGGACAGATATTCTGCGACGGTGCGTTCTGGATTGAGTGTGATACGAATATCCCCTGCGGGGAAGCGCTGATCCGCCAGCTGGTACGCGGTACACGCTGGTTCCGGGAGAATTGCGGTAAAGATGTT
The DNA here is from genome assembly GCA_002319875.1 of Treponema sp. UBA1798. GTDB lineage: Bacteria > Spirochaetota > Spirochaetia > Treponematales > Treponemataceae > Treponema_D. The sequence continues at coordinate 11,562 of DCFS01000328.1, forward strand.
TATACAGCCTGGCTTCCCGATTCGTTCGGTTTTTCTGCTTCGCTGCCGCAGATCCTTGCCGGCTGCGGAATCAGGTGTTTTACGTCCCAGAAACTGGCGCGGATCGACCCTGAGTGCGAACCTTTCCCCTACAATAATTTTTACTGGGAAGGGTTGGACGGCACACGCATCCTTTGTCATTTTTTTAAGAAAAATAATGCAGAGATAAACCCTGCATCGCTCTGGGAACGGTGGAACAGGGACAGAATACAGAAAGATGCTATCGATGGTATGCTTTTCCCATTCGGCTACGGAGACGGCGGCGGCGGAGCTACGAGAACAATGCTTGAAAATGTCCGCCGGACAGCTGACCTTGAAGGCATTCCCAGAACGAAAATGGAAACTCTTGAGGATTTCTTTTCCCGTCTTGAAAATCCCGGAGACGGATCTTCTGGCGTTACGAATGTGTATACGGGTGAACTGTACCTTTCGTGGCACAGGGGAACATATACGTCGCAGGCGCGGACAAAGCGGCTTTCAAGAAAAGCGGAAACAGCATTGCACGAAGCAGATTTCTGGACAGCACTTGCCTCGTTTACCGGAAAATATTCCATCACAGAATCATCCGGGCAGGAAACGGATGCACAGCTGGAAAAGGCCTGGTCAGGACTGCTCTTCTGCCAGTTTCACGATATATTGTCCGGAACTTCCATTAAACGTGTACACGATGAAGCGGAAGCCGTCTTAAAGCAGTCGTCAGAAACCGCGCTGCATCTGACGACCGGAGCTGTTTCTGCGCTTGCGGGGGCAGCTGAATCTCTTTCCGGTAGATACCGCATCGTGACCAATTCTCTCGGCTGGGACAGAAACGAACTGATTACGGATCCTGAAAACGGAAAACTGATGGCTGTCCGCGTGCCTGCTGCGGGCTGGACTATTTTATCCGGGCAGTATGCAGCAGGAGATGCATCACATGAGGCTGTAGCCTGCCGTGTAATGAATGAAAAAGGGACCAGTTCCGTCCTGTTGGAAAACAGATACATCCGTATCATAATTGATGGATCCGGCAGACTTATTTCCGTATATGACAGAGAGCTTGACATGGAACTGGCTGCCGGCCCCTGCAACAGTTTTTCCATGTATAAAGACGTAACACCGTTTTACGATGCATGGGAACTCTCTCCTATGTACCGCGATATGCCTGTGAAATTGTCTTTGGATGCAGAAATCAGTATTGCAGATACTTCGCCGGAATATATACGCGTAAAAATAATCAGGCAGCTGCACGATTCAAGGCTGGAACAGACACTTCTCATGCGGTCTGAAAGCAGGCGCATCGATTTTGAGACAACGATAGACTGGCACGAAAAACACAAACTGCTTAAAGTAGATTTCCCTCTTGCCGTACATGCCGAAGAAGCTGTCAGCGAAACACAGTTCGGTTTTGTCCGGCGGCCGGCACATACGTCGCGTACCTACGACCGCGACCGTTACGAAGTCTGCAACCACCGGTATACGGTACTTGCAGACGCGGTTCACGGAGCGGCCGTTCTCAACGACTGCAAATATGGTGTAAGTGTACGCAACGGTACCATATCACTGTCGCTGCTCCGGGCTCCCGTTATTCCTGATATGGCGGCTGATCAGGGAATACAGCAGATGACATATAGTCTGTACGTATTCCGGGGCTGTTTTGAGCAGAGCAATACGGTACGCGAAGCGTATAATCTGAACATACCTTTGAGAATATTCCGGTGCGATTTTCCGCAGGCACCTTCAGGAAAGGATATGTCGTTTTTTACCGTGGAAAATCCGGCCGTTATACTGGAAACAGTAAAAAGGGCTGATTCCGGCCGGGGGATTGTACTTCGCATGTACGAAACATACGGAGCGCCGGCGGAAAGTGTGGTCAAATCCGTATTACCGGCAGCGTATTTTTATGAAACTGATATGGCGGAAAAAAGGAGAACGGATAACTGCCTGATAAAAGGCGGTTCGTTTACACTGAAATTCAGGGCATTTGAAATAAAAACCGTTATTCTGGAGGAACATGAAAAATGAAACAGCATTATCTTAAAATGATAGCGGACAGTGAAAAGACAGTAGAAAACTCATTCCCGTCCCAGATTCTGGATAGGAATCACGAATATTATGGTGGGTTCTGCGACAGTCACGGTCTCGTCGAGGCTAAATATGCCATATACAAGGTAACTACAATGGCAGCCGTCTATGTTAACACTGACAGCAGAATGTACCAGTCGCCGGAACTGGAGAAGAGAATCGGACTTGCACTCGATTATATTGCTGCTGTCCAGCATGACAACGGGCTGTTCGATTATATTGACTGTAATTTCCTTTCGGCTCCCGATACCGCTTTTTGCATCAAGCGTCTGCTTCCCGCATATAAATGGCTTGATAGCCATCTGACCGGATATCCGGCAGACTCACCGGAACGTCAGATGCACGGCAAAATGAGAAAAATCCTCATAAAAGGTGCACAGGGCATGCTTGCGGGAGGCTTCCATACGCCGAACCACCGGTGGGCTATCGCGTCGAATCTTATGGACTGTGCAGTACTTTTTAACCGTCCGGAATTTACTCTGGGAGCGGAAAAGTATCTGCGTGAAGGCATCGACTGTAACAGCGACGGAGAATACGCCGAAAAATCTTCAGGTAATTATAACCGGATAAACAACGACGCCATGCTGACCATTGCGCGTATTACCGGCGACAAAAGGTATTCGGATAATGCGGTCAGGAACCTTCGAATGATGCTTACCTATATTGAACCGGACGGAAGTATTTTTACTGCAAATTCCACGCGGCAGGATAACGGTGCACTCGTGTATCCGGTCGATTATTATATGGAATATCTTGCAGTCGGCTGCGATTACAATATTCCCGAATTCCTCGATATGACCAATACTATTTTTGATATCATTACGGAGAACCGGCTTGCAGCCCCTGATTTCCTGATGCATCTGATGAACAGGCCGGATCTTATAGCGCTTGAACATACAGGACGGTACATGCAGCCGGATTTCTGTACCTTCTACCGCGATTCAGGAATAAGCCGTACGCACAGCGGAAACTTTACCTGGACGCTGCTTCAGGGGAAATCAAACTTCCTGTATTTTACGAATAAAAGTCTCGTTATGGAAATGAAGATCGCAGGAAGTTTCTGCGAACACCGGGCTTTCCAGGCGGAATATATGCACAAAGATGAAAAGCGTCAGGCCTTCAGTCTGGAACAGACCATGCACGGCTGGTATTATTTGCCGTTTGAACAGAAACCTGAAACGTCAGACTGGTGGAAGATGGATAACGCTTCGCGCAGAAAACTTCCCGGACCAGATCTTCATATTACTGTAAGCGTTGAACAGCCGGAAGGTGAAAACGGTATCGATGTGTTCATGAAACTTGAAGGGGTTAAACCTGCGCCGTTCCGTGTGGAAATAGCCTGTACCGGAGCTGAAACCGTTTCCGGCGAGCAGTTTGAAATACCAGCCGTACCCGGCGGTGCTATGATCGGTAAAGAAGGAATGATAACATTCGATAATGGAAAGGAGCACATCAGCGTAGGCCCGGCGTTCGGTACGCACAGGTATACGGCAGGTAAGTTTGGTAGTGAAAAGGCATCGACAAACTGCTTTTCGCTGTATTTTACCGATTCCACACCGTTCGAACATGTGATAAAGATACGTTCGTAAGAACGGCTTATGCAAAAATTGTACCGGTTTAGAACAGAGTCAGAATGGCTGCATGTTCCGTTCCTGTATAAAGCGCAGACTGTTTTCAGAAAACTGTACAG
>DCFS01000328.1:15727-16121 GCA_002319875.1 Treponema sp. UBA1798
ATACTCCGCCCTCCGGGGCGTATGAAGAGTATTAAATCCCGAGTGCAATACCTTTAGAGAACTACATATCCCGCTGCTCGCGGCGGGATTGTTGATTTACAGGGAGTTAGTTTATGACAGAAAAAAACAATTTAAAAAAAAGTAAAAAAGTAAATCTTATGATTATTTTTGTATTGAGCATCGGTATCTGCGCGCTGCTGCTGAATGCAATACAGATTCTGTACATAGGCCGTTCTACTGCAGAATCTGTCGCTGACAGTTATGAGTATGATATGGTTAAAACGAACGCGGCATATGCTGAAGTTTTTGGTAACAAACTTGAAGGGTATATAAAAAGCCTTGATGTATATGTAAAATCAGAAGTTGCTCAGACAGGAGATAATGAAAAAATTTC
>DCFS01000328.1:16459-17740 GCA_002319875.1 Treponema sp. UBA1798
GGCACTGCCTATACTGATGTCGGCAAACAGATCGATATTTCTGATAAGTCCCATTACATTGCAGTCTGCAAAAATGGGGCGGAGACAGCCATTGATAATCCTGCCATCGGGCGTGTTACCGGAACGCTTACGTTTCATGTTGCGAAGGCGGCAAAAATAGACGGTAGAACGGTCGGTATGTTTGTCGGTGTCGTCGGCCTTGACGAAATAGACAAGTTCATTGCTCAGATGGATGCCGGCAGGGGTAGAGATTTCTGGATGATTGCCGGCGACGGTAACGTTATTTCTGCTACAAACAAAGATATTGTCATGAAACAGAATGTCCTTACGGATAAGGCAAACAAGGCTCTTGCGGCAATTGGTTCAAAAATGGTAAATGGCGAAACCGGTTCCGGCTGGTATACCGATGCAAAGGGGAAAAAACAATTTATAGCCTATAGCAAGGTCCCCGGAACTTCATGGAGTTTTGCTTCTACTATTCCGGAGCAGGTGGTGTATGAAACCGGTACCCAGTTACAATACAGGATGTTACTGGCTTCTGTTTTTATTATAGCAGTTCTTATTATCCTGATCGTCTTTGTCAGCTATAAACTGACAAAACCGCTTAATATGCTGGAAAAGACTATTAAGAACATAGCTTCCGGTAATGCTGATCTGACACAGCGCATCAATATAACATCAAATACCGAAATAGGTTCCGTTGTAGAAGGTTTTAACGAGTTCATTGAAAAACTTCAGTCGATTATGATCCAGCTGAAAGAGTCAAAGGATGCGCTCATTGAAGCAGGTAAAAAACTCCAAAACAGTACGGAAAATACCGGTACGTCGATAACTCAGATTCTTGCCAATATTACAAACATAGGCAGCAGCATAACGAATCAGTCCGCGGGAGTTGAAGAAACGTCCAGCGCCGTTAATCAGATTGCTTCTAATATTTCTTCGCTTGAAAAGATGATCCAGAATCAGGCTGCAGGTATTACGCAGGCAGCGTCAGCCGTGGAGGAAATGATCGGTAATATCAGTTCCGTTGATACGTCTGTTGGAAAAATGTCCGAATCCTTTGCGACACTTGAGTCATACGCAAAAGAGGGATCATTGAAGCAGGAAGATGTTAACACGCGTATTGAACAGATTGAAAACGAATCAAAGATGCTGCAGGAAGCAAATACGGCAATTTCAAGTATTGCAAGCCAGACAAACCTGCTTGCCATGAATGCAGCTATCGAAGCAGCTCATGCAGGAGAGGCGGGGAAAGGTTTCAGCGTCGTTGCCGATGAAATA
>DCFS01000236.1:0-3468 GCA_002319875.1 Treponema sp. UBA1798
AAAAATGTAAAAAAATTCTTCATCATTCGGATCCTTTACTGTATCGTATTCTGGGGTCTATAAAAGCATATGAAAGGTCAACCAGAAGATTTACCAGTACAAACACCATGGCTATATAGATAACGGTCCCTTCAAGCAGGGGCAGATCGCGGTTTGACATGGAATCGACAGCCAGTTTTCCGATTCCCGGGATTGAAAAAACCTTTTCAATCAACATGGAACCAGTCAGCATATTTCCCAGTTCGTTGCCGATCAGCGTAATAATCGGAATCATCGCGTTTTTAAGCGCATGGTGCATAACAAGTACACTTTTTTTCACACCTTTAGCGCGGGCTGTCCTGATATAGTCCTGCTTTATTACGTCAAGCATACTGGTACGCGTAATACGGGCGATACTTCCTGCATACCGTGTTCCCAAAGCAATGCTGGGTAATATATATGCAATCGGAGTATCGAACCCCGATATCGGAAAAAGATTCAGCTTCAGACCGAAGATTATCTGAAGTATAATTGCAATCCAGAAAGAAGGAGCAGAAACTCCGAATATGGAAAGTGTCATCAGACTGGAATCAAGCCACGTTCCCCGGTTAAGGGCAGATATAATACCACAGGTAATACCGATAAGAACGGCAAAAATAAAAGAAATAGAGGCCAGTTTCACCGTTACGTGGAAAGCACGCGTAAGCGACAGTAATACCGGTTCCTTTGAAAAATATGAATTACCGAAATCCATATGCAGGATACCTTTTATAAAACGAAAATACTGCTGCCCCAGAGGAACATCAAGGCCGAGCTGATGACGGACAGCCGCTATCGTGTCCGGATCGGCACGGCGGTCGAGCATCAACGCTACAGGATCCCCCGGAACCACCTGCAGCAGTATAAAAGTAATAAGCGTTATTCCGAAAATGACTATAAGAGTCTGGCCAAGCCGCTTTAATATATATGGAAACAAAATTTTTTCCTTATCAAAAAGGAGTATCTGAAAACTTACGTTTCGGACATTCCAGAAAATAAAGCTGCACAGGCCATCCCGTAAATGAAACTGGCGGGATGGCCTGTGCTCTGGTTATACAGAAAACAGCAGCTTACTGTATGTCGGCGCTCTCCAGAATAATACGGTTAGTCGCACCGATGGCAAACCCTGAAACCTTCGGATTCAGGAGATAGAATTTCGTCTCATTGATAAGCGGAAGATCCGCAAATTCCTCACGGGTCAGAATATGTTCTGCCTGCTGATATATTTCCTGCCGTTTTGCAGTATCGTCAGTCTGAACCCCGTCGTCCATCAATTTCTTGAACTGGGCATTATGCCAGAAGCTTGACGTTAAATCGGTCCGCGCATCGCTTACCGGATACAGCATACTGTCAGGGTCATTATAATCTACATACCAGTTGGCAATACTGCAGTCTATACCACCGTGTTTTTTCATATCAGACCATGCAGCAGAATCCACCGGCTCGACAGTGATATCAAAACCGCCCGCCTTCGCCTGCTCCTGAATCGCAGTGGCGAGGGTCTGACTCATGTGATATTTCGTATTAATGGTAACACGAAGTTTATACCCTGACGGATATCCCGCCTGAGCGAGCAGCTGTTTTGCTTTTTCCGGATTATATTCATATGGCGCCGCATTTTTGTCGTTTCCGATAATACTTGCGGGAATAAAAGAATTCGGTACCGATGCCGTACCATGAAGAATGCTCTCGCAGATTGCCTTTCTGTCTATTGCAAGTGAAAGGGCCTCACGGACTTCCTTTTTATTAACCGTTTTTACATTGCAGGTTATAAAATAGCCGCCGGCCATCTGAAAACTGTGAATCTGGTCTTTCAGTGCAGGGTTACTCGAATAAACCGGATACAGGGCATTATCAAGATCCGCAAAATCTATGTTTCCCTTCTGATACTCAAGAACCTGTGTATTTGTGTCTTCAATAAATTTATAGCTGATTTTATCAATCTTTGCTGCCCCGTCATGATAATCAGCAAATTTCGACAGCTCGGCTCCAGTTCCGGCAGTATAACTGTCAAGTTTGAAAGGTCCCGTCCCTATAAGCGTTGTTTTACCCCAGTTTTCACCGGCAGACTCACATGCTTTTGCAGGATAAATAACAGCATACGGTGTGGAAAGTACAGACAGGAACGGAGTATACACTCTGCTCAGCGTAATCGTAAAATGCGTGTCATCTGTAATCTTGATACCCTCAAGCTCCGCAGCCGTACCCTTCTGCAGCGCCTCATATCCGACTACCGTCTCAAGAAGGCTGCCCATGCTCTGCATTTTGACAAGCCGCTCCAGTGAATATTTTACGTCTGTGCTGGTAAGCGTTTCTCCGTTGTGGAATTTAACGCCTGACTTCAGTGTAAATGAATAGGTTTTCTTATCCGCCGAAAGTGTCGGCATGCTGTCCAGGAGCACGGTTTTCAAAGAACCGTCGTCAAGTGTCGTGAGCAGCGATTCTCCGATATTATCCGTAATACGCATGATGATGCTGTATGTATGTGACTGCATATCAAGCGGAACCTGGGGATCTACCGCAGCGATCCTGAAAATTTTTCCGGCAGCCGTTTTCTGTGATGATTTCTGCCCGCAGCCAAAAACGGCAAAACAGGCAAGAACTCCCAATACTATAAAAACAGATTTTTTCATTTCCTACTCCCATATGAATCAAAGTACCGATTAAAACAGCGTTTTCAAAGCTTGTCTGCCTTTAAGAAACGCCTGATATACCTTACTTTTTAATGCATATTTATGCATAATATTGAATATATCTGAGTATGTCCATAGTTTTTTGCAAAAAGATGCAATATTTTGCATAATTTGTCATCTTAAGAATATTCTGCTATAAAATAGCATTTACTGTCATCAGATAACTCAAATACACATAAGGCAATCTCTAAAAACTTCAGTTTTTAGAGGTCCCCATAATTTATAGTACTTTTCTGAGCCAGCCTGAAAGGACAGCAAGCTGTTCCGGCGTATGAAACCAGTGTTCGCAGGTTTCCGCGACAGTGAGATGACAGGCAAAACGGTGTGAAAATGTTTCCGCTGTTGCCCGGTCCGTCAGCCGGTCTTTCCCGCCGAGCAGAATATACGTCGGGATCCGCCAGAGGTTCACCGGATGTGCCTGTACAAACCGGTAATATTCCCGGTCAAGTATTTCACCGGAGGAAGAAGGTATCTGTTTTTTCCGTTCCAGTTCATCTTCGGTTATGCCGTCAGCGTTCATCATTTTTCTGATGAGCTCTGCCATATCAAGGACAGGGGACACGAACAGACACCGCTGCAGTTCCGCCTCCTGATATGCCATGAGAGAAAAGAACGCTCCAAGGCTGACTGCTGTCAGACTGATATTCTGCCACTTCTGCCGTGCATACGACATGACACAGGCTAGATCGTGTATACCGTTCCATACGTTACAGGGAAAGTTCCTGTCCTCTTTCCGTTCTCCGTGTTCCGGAAGATC
>DCFS01000236.1:3820-11422 GCA_002319875.1 Treponema sp. UBA1798
CCGTATAGTACTGCCGGAATTCCCGATAAAATAATATGTTCCATAGTATGATCCTTACTTTATAGTTTTGTTCGTGAAGATATAAAACCACAGCCCCTGGCGTAAAATGCGGTATGATACCGCCGCCGTTAAAAAATGAGCTGCAGATATGAAAAAACAAAGGCAACCTGAAATAATTTCAGGACGGAAAAAACGTTCCGTACGTTATAAAAAGTAAGTACATATGTATTTTACCGGCGGAAACGGACCAGGTCAAGCACAAGTCCGTTTACAAGCAGGAATGCATCACGCAGGCCGTCCCTTCGCATTCCGGCTTGACAGTGGACATTGCAAATATTAAACTACTGGATAACTGGGTAATAAGACTATATACTATGGGGGCGCAGAATGAGCTATTCGTTAAGGACAAAATGTATTACCGGTAATCCTGACTACAAGGCGCACGATAATACGGGATGTATCAGTGTACCGATATACCAGTCGGCGACTTATGCACATCCGGCCCTGGGGCAGAGTACCGGGTTCGACTATTCCAGGCTGCAGAATCCGACGAGAGAATATGCCGAACATCTGGTTGCATCACTCGACGGTACCGCTCACGGATTTGCTTTTTCAAGCGGCATGGCCGCTGTCACTGCACTGTTCGATACGTTCGATAGTGGGGATCATATCATCGCATCCGATGACCTTTACGGCGGTTCCATACGCCTGTTCGACAGTATAGAAAAAAGGAACGGAATATCCGTATCCTACTGCGATACTTCCGATCAGGAAAACATAGCAAAGCTCATACGGAAAAATACGAAGGCAGTTTTTATAGAAACACCGGGCAATCCGACCATGCTCATCACCGACATCCGGAAAACTGCAGCACTGGCACACAGCGCCGGTGCACTGCTCTGTGTCGACAACACGTTTCTTTCCCCATATTTTCAGCAGCCTGTCGGACTGGGTGCTGACGCGGTTATTCAGAGCGGCACGAAGTTCCTGTGCGGGCATAACGATACGCTCGCCGGTTTCATCACCACCAGTAACGAAACACTTGCCGAAAAACTTTCATTCGTCATAAAAACAACAGGTGCCGGACTTGCTCCGTTCGACAGCTGGCTGGTAATCCGCGGTATAAAAACACTCGCCGTACGTATGGAAGCACAGCAGAAAACTGCCTGCCGGATAGCACAATGGCTTAAAACACAACAAAAAGTTTCAAAAGTACTGTATCCCGGGCTTAAGGAACATCCGGGATATGATATTAACAAATCTCAGACAACAGGCTGCGGCAGCATGATGTCATTCTACGTTGACGGCGCAGAGACCGCAGAAAATATTCTCCGCAAAGTCCGCCTGATACGGTTCGCAGAAAGCCTCGGCGGAACGGAATCGCTCATCACCTACCCTGTGACGCAGACTCACGCAGACGTACCGGAAAAAGACCGGCTGCGCAGAGGGATTACCGATAAACTCCTGAGACTTTCAGTCGGGCTGGAAGATGCCGGGGATCTTATCGCTGATATCGCGCAGACGCTGGCATAACAGAATAATCAGATCCGGCACATACCGATTACGATGCCGGAATGTAATCCGCGGATCCCCGATATAACCGGAAACCGCAGACAGACGGCAAAAGGATTAAATATGAACACATACGATTTTGATGTACCGGCAGACAGACACAATACCGACTGTCTGAAATATGATTTTGCCGCGGAACGGCATAAACCGGCGGACGCACTCCCCTTCTGGGTCGCGGATATGGATTTTTCCACGGCACCGGAGATTATTGAAGCTGTCATACAGCGGACACGCCATGGAATATTCGGCTATACAGACGTCAAAGACCACTATTACGACGCCGTTGCCTGCTGGTATACAACACGCTTCGGTTATACTCCTGCCAGGGAATCGCTCATCGTAACCCCCGGTATAGTGTTTGCACTCTGCTGTGCACTGTATGCCTGTACGAAACCGGGAGACGCAGTGCTGATCCAGCCGCCTGTGTATTACCCGTTCAGGCAATCCATCGCCGCACAGGAAAGACGGGTCATAACCAGTGCGCTGGTAAACAACAGCGGACGTTACGAAACCGACTTTGCCGACTTCGAAAAAAAAATCAGGGACAACAAGGTAAAGCTCTTTGTTTTATGCAGTCCCCATAATCCTGTCGGACGAGTATGGAAAAGGGAAGAACTGGAACGGACCGCGGAAATATGTCTCAGGTACGGAGTAACCATCTTTGCGGACGAAATACACAGCGATTTCGTATTCGGAGAAAACCGGCATACGCCGCTGCCGTCTCTGTCAAAAGAAGTCGAAAAAATTACGGTCTGGGGAACGGCGCCGACTAAGACATTCAACCTTGCAGGGCTCCAGATTTCCGACATATTCATAGCGGACAGAGATTTAAACCGCGCGTTTCATAAAGCGCTCGATGCGTCCGGGTACAGCCAGCCGAATGCGCTCGGACTTACCGCTGCCGAAGCCGCATACCGCGACGGAGGCCCCTGGTTCGATGCAGTCAAAGCCTATATAGAAATCAATATGGAAAAAACAGCTGCTTTCTTCCGTGAAAAGAAAACACGGATTACAACGGAAAAAACCGAGGGTACGTATCTCATGTGGCTTGACTGCAGGCAACTCGGTCTTGCACCGGACGTACTCGACGATCTTGTTCTCAACAGAGCAAAACTCTGGCTGGACAGCGGACGCATATTCGGAAAAGAAGGAGAAGGCTTTCAGCGTATCAATACGGCATGTCCCTGGACCTGCCTGGAAAAAGGAATTGGACAGCTTGCTGCCGCCGTACAGGCATAGAATAGAGCAGAAAACAGATGCAGCGCAGAAGCTGATAAAACAGATTTCCCTGTAAACCACATAATTTCTACACAATTACGTTCTATAATTTGTATAGTAAAGCCTGAGGATTCCGGTTTGCGCCTTTGCCGGCGCACAAATTCCTTTTTTACAGGAGTATACGAATGAAATTCTTTTCGCAGAAAAAAACAGTTCCGGCGGTACTTTTTGCAGTACTGTTCGCACTTTATGTACCGGTACGGATGGCAGCGCAGACTGGCTTGTCCGGACTCAATACGATAAAACCGGCAATGAATACCGGATTCTTGTACTGCTGGCATCGAGACCAGGTAAAATTTTTACCAGGGAAGAAATTGCAGAACATACCGGAAACGACGGTTCTGTCTGTTCAGACAGGTCCATAGACCTTCATATAAAAAATCTGCGGAAAAAACTTTCAGATGATTCCAGGAATCCGAAATATATCGAAACAGTATACGGCATGGGTTACCGCTGCATACTGTAGGACACAATACATTATGAAACAGAGAATTCCATTACACAGACTGACGATGAAACACCGTCTTATTCTTTTCTACACAGTATGCATCAGTCTTGCGATGATTGTTCTCACAGCCGGAATCAGCCGGTTTACCCGGGTACTGTTTTCCCGGCTTATCGGGGAAACGATCTCGGAAAAACGCAGCGAAATACAACGCTCCCTTTCCGAACTGTATAATCCATTGTCCATGCAGTTTGATGTAAAAACAATCGAAGCACTCGGCATGCATTTTACGCACGAAGGATATATCGTTACCGTCACCGATATGCAGGGAAATACCGTCTGGGACGCCCGGATATGTAACATGTCTGAATGTACCAGAGTGCTGGACGAAATCCGCAGCCGCATGGAAAGATTCAGCGGATCAGACGGTACTCCAAAGCTTCTGGAGTTTCCGCTCCGGTATGCCGGCAGGACTGTTGGATACGCAGCGGTAGAAACGTTCGGACCGCTGTTCTACAGCAGAGGGGAATCCGTCTTTCTTTTTTCACTGAACAGAGTCCTTTTTACAGCCATCGCCGTTTTTACCGCAGTCAGCATCGCCATAGCAGTTATGCTTGCCACGTTCATTCTGAACGAGGCGGATAAAAACCAGCGGCAGCTTACAGCCGACGTAGCCCACGAACTGCGGACACCACTCACATGTCTTCAGGGAAGTATAGAGGCTCTGACGGATGGAATATGGGAAGCAACCCCTCAGCGGCTTGCCGACTGCAGTTCAGAAATCCAGCAGCTTTCCAAACTGGTAACAGACCTTTCACTGCTGACCGATATAGAATGGCAGTACGTAAAACTGCATAAAACGGATTTCGATCTGTCTGAACTTCTTAGAACAACTGCGGAACAGTTCCATGGAGCGGCCCTCCAGAAAGGTATACCTATCATACTTGACCTGCAGCCTGAAACGGTGTACGCGGACTACGACCGTATCAGACAGGTTTTCGTAAATATTCTGTCCAACGCCCTCAAATATACGGACATCGGCAGTATTACAATCAGAAACAGCGGACGTGAAACGGATATTTCCGATACAGGCATCGGGATAGCCTCCGGCGAACTCCCGCATATTTTTGAACGTTTTTACCGTGCGGATAAATCCCGGGCCCGTACGACGGGAGGCACCGGTATCGGTCTTACCATAGCATTTGCGCTGGTAAAAGCTCACGGCGGAGATATCAGAGTCGAAAGCTCCCCGGGACGAGGCAGTACGTTCAGGGTATTTCTGTAACAATCCCGGCAGAAAAATACGGTAATCTCTGTATAATACATTCAGGAGCAGGAAATGGCAGAATCAGAACGGATACTGATAAAAAATGCAGAAATCATCGACCCTGAGCAGGGCATACAGTTCAGAGGGTGCCTTGTTATCGAAAACGGATTATTCAGTGAAATACTGCGGGGGAAACTGCCGGACAGCATCGCCGTGCAGCAGGAAATCATAGACGCACAAGGACTTACCGTGTCACCGGGATTTATTGATATTCACGCACATACGGACGGATATGTATTCAATGCGGAAAAAGAACTTGCACAGGGGGTCACGACGGTCGCCTGCGGTAACTGCGGTATAAGCCCGGCAAAAGATATCGGAGTCTTTTATGATGAACAGGACCGAAAGGGTTTTCCGGTAAATCAGACTGCATTCGTCGGGCATTCGTTTACCCTGCGGAAACAGGCCGGCATTCGGGGAACCGGAGAAGCCGCTTCGGATGCTCAGATCGAAACCATGCAGCATCTGGCTGCAGAAGGACTCGACAACGGAGCCTGCGGAATATCATTCGGCATCCAGTATGCTCCGGGAACGACAACCCGTGAGTTTACGGAAGTTGCACGGGTTACAGCCGGCCGCGGAAAACCTGTCGCCGTACATACCCGGCTCAATTTTCCGAACGATTTCGATTCTCTGAAGGAAACGCTTGATATTGCAAAAAACACCGGCGCGACCGTAATCGTTTCTCATCTTTCCTATATGTTTGCTGACGGCAGAATGGACCGGTGCCTGGAACTGATTGCCGGGTATCAGGAACAGGGGTATAACATACAGGCCGACAGCGGTATGTATACCGCCTTTTCTACAATGGCAGGTTCAACCTGTTATGATGACGACCAGATACGGGTAAACCATTGGGATTACGGTAACTTTCTTGCATCCGGCGGCAGGTATGCCGGACGGTATCTGAACCGGGAAACTTTTGAATATATCAGAAAATACGAACCGGATACCAACATTATCTGTTTTACCGGCGTCGAAGAAGATATATATAAGGCACTGCGGTACAAAGATGTGATGGTATCTTCCGACAGCGGAAAGGCGCTCCCGGGACAGGGGCATCCTCAGGATGCGGCAGTATTCGCCCGTTTTTTCCGCATTATGGTCAGAGAACGGAAGGAGCTTTCCCTGATTGAAGGAGTCAGGCGCTGCACACTGCTTCCCGCAAAGGTTCTCGGCCTTAAAGACCGCGGCAGAATGGCAGCAGGAGCAATAGCGGATCTGGTTATATTCGATCCGTCCGTAATACGCGAGCGCGCTGATTTTCCTGGCAGGGGTAATCCCGACCTGCCGCCGGACGGTATCAGCTATGTATTCGTAAACGGCAAATGCGCCGTCAGGAACGGAAAACGGGACCATACGGTAAATGCCGGAAAGGCAATCCGGCTGTAAGCAATCCTGTGCGGACAGCCGGCCGGACAGGGCACACGGGAAAGATGCCGTTCTGTGTAAAGTTTCCGGCTACCCCGTCCATCGTAAAAATCGGGAAAACGTTACGCCGATATCGAATAAAGAAGAAGGTCTAATGAATACTGGAAGAGTTCTCCGGCGGGCATCGGACGGTAAATACTTTTCCGTCCGGTTTCTGCAGATACGTATCTCATAAAATCGGTAAGTACAGACATGAATGCAAAAGCGGCCTTCTCCGGTATCAGATCGGACCGCATGGAACCTTCCGCTATTCCCTCCCGCATCGATACTACGATAAGCTGATAGTATTTCATAGTTTTTTCCTGAAATATAGTTTTCCAGGTACCATCTTCCGTTGAATCCAGAATCACAAACGCACGATTGACGAAAGCTGTTTCAGAAGGATTCTTCCGGCATATAGAAAAAAAATGCCCGCAGGATTCTTTCAGCCATTCAAACGCAGTTGACGTTCTTTCATTTTTACCGGGAAGAGGAATGAAATCCGCTTTCGGGAGCCGGGTCACCGCTACGGCAAACAGAAGCTCCTCTTTCCGCGAAAAATACTGATACACTGTACGCTTTGTAAATCCGGCAGACTGTGCAATCTCGTCCATTGAGGAAGCGTCAAAACCTTTTTCCAGAAAAAGGCGCTCTGCCGCATCGATAATATTTTTTTCGCGTGCTTTGTGTTCCTGTTCCCTGCGCATTGATATTTCCACCGATTCCTCCGCATATTGACAGTATTTTATTATTAAGTATACTACGGTATACTTAATACATCACAGTATATTAAGTATACTCATACTAACTATAGGAGGTTTTATGACAAAAATCTACTACTTTTCGGGTAGAGGCAGTTCTCTCTGCATAACCCGCAAAACCATCTGCGGAACGTGCCTTGCAGCGCGCAGCCGCCGCCCTGACCGGAGAATAACCCGCAGCGAAATGATAATCAGTAACCCTGCCGCAGGCAACACGGCATTGCTACCTGCACACGAATCAGCAGCTTCCGTGCACAAATAAAGAGGTATAAAATGAGTAAATTCTTTTTCCGTACAGTTCTGGCTATAATCTGTGTGCTCTGTTTTTATACGGGTTATCTCGGATACCGATACGGTGCGGTCAACTGGTACTATGGACTTCCGGACAATCCGGTATTTACCCCCGGGCTTCGTATGCTCGACAGCAACCTCCGTTTTTTCAACGGATTATGGGTTGCAATAGGTCTTATATTACTATGGATGATTCCGAATGCCGCAAAGCAAACCCATATCATGCGAAATCTTGCAGTAATGTTCTTTCTGGGTGGAATCGGGCGCATTGTCTCGATTGCAGCATGCGGTGTGCCGCCGTTGATGTATCTCCTGTTTATTCCCATAGAACTCGGGTTTCCGTTATTGGCATTATGGCAGCACAGAATCGCTTTGAAAGGTTAAAGTGTGTATCACAGCAGCGTCCGGTATTAAAAAGTGCAGGACATTCTTTCCCTCCTTACCGGAAAGACGATATGGAACACCCGTATACCTCATCTCATCATGTGTGTGAAAACAGACTGTCTGCAGAATGAAAC
>DCFS01000236.1:11698-12380 GCA_002319875.1 Treponema sp. UBA1798
ATGAAACTAGTCTTGTTTCATGTAAAACTGCGGATGCCTGGAAAAGTTCTGCGGTTACTGATAAAAATTTCCAAGTTCTATATAAAAAATAATAACAAGCCGGAAACCGTACAATGGCAACAGATGCGGCTGCAAAAGCACGTCTTACGCTGACGGAAAACGTAACGGTTATTCCTGAAGGATATATATAAACAGACGCAAACCGCCTGCAAATGACTGCCGGGAATACGCTGCGACAGATATGAAACCTGATACCGGTAAATCAGGAAATATCTTATATTACCTATTGACATAGTATGATATATAAGATATATTTTATTTATCTTTATGTATCAGGAGGTGTTCGTCATGAACACAATCACTCTGCCGGTAAAACTTGACCGGACACTGGAACAACGTACGTTCCGGAAAAATATGATTAATACAAAATCGCTTACTACCATTCTCACCATTTCCTGTCCCCTGTGTACCATGTGCCGGTAGGCACAAACTCTTTTAAAATTCCTTTACAGTTTTAGTTTTAACATTTTCATTCCGCAATGATTCGGAAAAATTATATCCGGGAAATCCTTTGTCCGAATGCTGTCTGCATATATCGTTACAGCAGCAGGGAAAGGCATCAGGATCCATCATCATGCAATTTTGTCACTGTATAGAAAACAGCGGCAGGTAACAACCGGAG
>DCFS01000300.1 GCA_002319875.1 Treponema sp. UBA1798
CGGAGGCCGCCTTTGTACGGACCAATCGCACTGTTAAACTGTACCCGGTAACCGCGGTTAATATGGGCTTTCCCTTCATCATCAGTCCAGGGAACTCTGAACATGATAACACGTTCAGGTTCCACAAAACGCTCAAGAACTGCATATTTTTCCAGTTCCGGCATTGTGCTGATAACAGGCTCAAGAGTCGGGAGGACTACCTGAACCGCCTGCAGGAATTCCGGCTGGCCGGCGTTTTTCGCCAGGACATCAGCCCAGATCCTTTTGAGATACTCGTTTTTCATAAATGTAACCCCTGTCTGACAGCATAGCGCAATTGCAGTATGACTACAGACAAAGCAATGATATCAAATTAATTTTTCTTTGGAAAGGTTACGTGTACACGCAGTATCTTAATTTATATATTTTTTCAGTTAACCTTTTCCATTACGACAGCACCGCAGGAGGGAAGATCAAAATTACGTCCGTCAATATATGATGCAACAGCTCCAGTGTTCCGGACTGCATTATTGGCAAGCAATATTTTCCATCTGCCGTCCGGAAGAAAAAGATTCTTTCTTTCCATACCGAAATTACAGATGATCAGAATATTTTTCGGTTCCGTATAGCGGTAATAAGCAAAAATCCCTTCGTTTTCCTTATATACCGGATGGAATTTACCCCATGTAAGTACTTCACTATATGCAGGGTTTTTTCTGAGCGCTATCAGTTTTCTATAAAAATTCAAGACAGAATCCGGATCACGATTCTCATCTGCAACGTTTACGTTCAGATAAGAAGGATTCAGCGCCATCCACGGTTTACCGGAAGTAAAACCTGCATTTTCCGCGGAATTCCACGGCATCGGTGTACGGCAGTTATCGCGGCTGTACCGGAAGCAGACCGCAAGAGCCTCTTTTTCCCGGACACCGGCACGAAGGGCCTTTTCATATTCATTTTTCGTACATATATCATCATATTTCCCGATACAACACCGGGAACAATTCTTCATCCCCAATTCCTGCCCCTGGAAAATGAACGGTATACCACGGAGTAACAAACTCTGGACTGCGAGCATCTGTATGCCGGAAACGTTTCCGGCCCATTCAGGCAGCCATGAGGACGCCCCCCGGGGTTCATCATGATTTTCTATAATATTTGCCATAAAACCAAAATCCTGTGTACAAAGCTGGGAATCTGACACCGCCCGTCTCCAGTCCGCAAAAAAAACAGGTTTCCTGTCATACCACCCGTGTTTTCCGTTTTCTGAAAGTGTATGTGCAGAAAAATCGAACATTGTTGAAAAATAACCATTGTCCCCAATAAATTCAGAGATTCTGCCCCGGGGAACCGTGAATACTTCCCCAACGGTAAAAGCATGATGAGATTTAAAAGTGTGATCGCGCAGGTCAGAGAGCAGATTTCCCAGGCCTTCTGCATGTTCCACCATTGTGGTACACCGCACCAGACCGTCAGGGCCGTCTGCCGGATAATCGGGAAAATCAATGTCTTTTTTGATATTCACAATCGCATCAATTCTGAACCCTGCAACACCTTTATCAAGCCACCAGTTAATCATTTTATATATTTCTGCACGCAGTTCAGGATTTTCCCAATTAAGGTCAGGCTGTTCCTTTGCAAAAAAATGCAGATAAAATCTGTCCGTTCCAGGGACAGGTTCCCAGGCGCTGCCGCCGAAATATGACCGGTAATTGGACGGCAGCGCCCCGGGGCGCTTACCTTTACGGAAATAAAAATAATCAGCATACGGGCCATCAGGGTCGGCAAGCGCTTTCCTGAACCACTCATGCTGGTTCGAACAGTGGTTCACCACCAGATCCATTACTATATACATACCGCGTCTTTCAGCTTCTGCAAGCAGCAGACAAAACTGATCCATGGTACCGAAACGGGGGTCTATAGCATAGTAATCGGAAATATCATATCCCTCATCGATCCACGGCGATTTGTAAACGGGTGAAAGCCAGATAATGTCGATGCCAAGGAGTTTGAGATAATCAAGTTTTGAAATTATCCCTTCCAGATCGCCGATGCCGTCTCCGTTGGAATCACAAAAACTTTTCGGCCATACCTGATAGGCTATTTTGTCGTGCCACCACAGTTTTTTTATCATATATCCTGCCTCCGCGGAAAATTTCCGCCGCCACCCAAGAATATCTGCTTACATTATTCAACCGATTTCCCCTGTACAGCAGCCCGCAGTACAATACTTCCCAGAATAATCATGCCACCGGCTATTGTAGTGCCGGATGGCACTTCATGTACCGCAAGCAGTACCCACACCGGATTCATAAGCGGTTCAAGCATTGAAATAAGCCCCGCACTGAGAGCCCGTACCCGTGAAATCCCCATCGCATACAGAATCGACGGAATTCCTATCTGAAAAATACCCAGCAGAAAAAGACAGAGAACAGACTGTGCGGAAAGGTGTGGCGATACAAACCAGAATGGAAGCGATACTGCCAGTGTTATAAAATGGGAAAGTGTAAAAGAATCTTCAGGATGCCCATTTTTCTGTCGGCGCATGAACATTGACATAAAACCGTCCGTTATCCCCGACAATACAGCGAGCATATTTCCTAAAAAACTGCCACCGCTTAACCCGCCGGAAAAGAACAGAAGCATTCCGGCCATAACACCTGCAACGGCCAGATAATCCGATTTGCGGTTCTTTTCATTCAGCAGTATCGGACCGAAAAGGATAACCCAGACGGGATTAGTATACTGCAAAAGAACAGCATTCGCAGCTGTAGTCATTTTCGTTGCAGCGACAAACAGCAGCAGTGTAAGCGCATAACATACCGCGCCTGCCCACAGATTGAACGTAGCCTCTCTGTCAACGGCACCGGATTTCTGCCTGACATAGAAAGAAGGAAAGCGCCTGAGAACAGCACATATGGTAACAGCACCGATAAGACTTCTGACGCCTGCAATCGCAAGCGGATTCCAGTCCACCAGTTTTATCAGAAAACCGCCGGTGCTCCACAGAAGGGCACACAAAACCAGAGCTGGAACAGGACGCAACGTATGATGATTCATGATAAGGGAATGATACAGATTTCCGTACCTGTGTGCAATAATACGCCGTTCTGCTATACTGCAGATTATGAATCTTCTATCGATTAATAATCTCTCCAGGCTCGGACGGGAAGAGCCTCTGTTTACCGGTGTAACATTCGGTCTGAATGAAGGCGATAAAGTGGCTCTTATCGGCCGGAACGGAACAGGAAAATCAACGCTTCTGAATACAATCGCAGGAATTCAGCAGCCCGATGAAGGAACTGTCGTCCTGAACCGGGAAGCAGGCGTTTCCTTCCTTCCGCAAAACCCTGAATACAATGCAGGCGATACGATACGCGATCATATATTCAAAAGCAAAAGCATAAAACTCGCAATTATCCGTGAATACCAGGAAATCTGTACAAAACTCGGTACGGAAACCGCCGTGCAGAAACGATATGACGAGCTCAGCGATATAATGGAAAAACAGGATCTGTGGAATTATGAAGCACAGGTCAGTTCCATTCTTTCCACGCTCGGTATCACCGATATGACCAGAAAAATGGGAACGCTTTCCGGAGGCATGATCAAAAAAGTATCACTCGCACAGGTTCTGGTGGAAGATACAAAACTTCTTCTGCTCGACGAACCGACCAACCATCTGGATATCACAACGATCAGCTGGCTGCAGGACTATCTGAAGGAAACGAACCGGAGCCTTCTCATGGTAACCCATGACCGCTATTTCCTTGACAGCGTGTGTAATAATATCTACGAACTCGACAGACACAAAATCAGACTCTATCAGGGAAACTATTCCACATACCTTGAAAAAAAACAGACAGAAGCGGAAATAGAACAGAACACCGACCGACGGATAGAAGCTGTACTCCGCGTGGAACGCGACTGGCTGATGAGAGGACCGTGTGCACGTGGCACAAAGGCGAAAGCACGGATACAGCGCGACGAACAGCTTATAAACCGTGAAAAGTTCACACAGGATAAAGGGTTTTCCTTTGAAGTGAAAGGACGGAGAATGGGAGGAAAGGTTCTGGAGCTCCATGCCATATCAAAAAAGTTTCCCAAAGGTTATGCAGGTGCAACCGCCGGACAGACAACTCCCGTACTCAGAGATTTTTCATATACCTTCAGCAAAGGGCAGAAGATCGGTATTTTCGGAGACAACGGTACCGGTAAATCCACGCTGCTCAACATTATTACCGGATCAGTACAGCCTGATTCCGGGACAGTCATCAAAGGAGCCAATACCGTATTCGCATATTATCAGCAGAATCCGGTTTTTGAAAATACGGATCTTACCGTACTCGAGTATATCAGGGAAACTGCTGAAATCATGACCATGAATGATGGTAAAACCTTAAGCGCGGGACAGTTTCTCGAAGAATTCGGGTTCGAAGGAAAGATACAGTATTCACCTGTCAGTACCTTAAGCGGTGGAGAACGTAAGCGCCTGTTTCTGGTACGGCTGCTGATGGCTAATCCGAATTTCCTTATTCTGGATGAACCGACAAACGATTTTGATATTTTCACCATGAATATACTCGAACAGTTCCTTGCAGCGTATCAGGGATGCCTCCTCGTTGTCAGCCACGACCGCTATTTTATGGATAAAGTAGCGGATATGCTGTTCATTCTTGACGACGATGGCAGCGTAAGCGGTTTTGTCGGTAAATGTTCCGAATATATCGAATACAGGAAACAGAAATCAGAACAGAAAGCTGCAGAAAACAGGGCAGCGGCGGAAGCGGAAAAAAGTAAGGCAGCGGAAGTTTCCCATGCAGCCGGATCAGATAATTCCCCGGAGAAACCGAAAAAACTCGGATTCCGGGAACAGCGGGAATTTGAACAGCTTGAAGCAGATATTGCAAAAATGGAAGGCCGCAAAAATGAACTCGAAACCCTTATGAGCGGAGGAGAAACTGACTACAGCAAGCTGGAAGAACTGAACAGAGAATATAAAAATATTTCGCAGGAACTTGAAATTAAATATGAACGCTGGGAACAGCTCGCCGGATGATTTTCCCCCGACAGGACATCTATGGGATACGCTGATTAAGTCATTCAGGATTTAATCAGCTCCCTTGATACTGTCCGGAAGCGACATGTACGTTACGCCATGGCACGGTCCGGCTCTCACGGGTTCTGCTATATCAGTCTTTCAGTATATATTCCACGGTAGTCACTACCCGGACAGACTTCTTTTCTTCAAGACCGACAGCGGCATCTTCAATCGTAAAAAGCCCCTGTGAGGCGGTCTTTATTTTCCCCACGCTGCTGCCCGAATCCCTGGCAAACTGTTCTGCCGCAGCACGGGCATTTTTTGTAGCATCCGCGATCATCTCCGGTTTTATGGCATTCAGGCCGGTGAATTCGAATTGAATCTTGCTGTCATAGTCCTGGAGAACAGCGATTCCGCTTCCCATCAGATCCAAGGAATCAGCCTGTGCGTTTTTTACCGAGGCTGTATTGGATGAACGCACAAGAATAACAACCTTTGCAATATAGGTATATTTTGACTTACCGTTTTCCATGTAAGGATTTACCGATGTATCGGTAATAGCCGGAGCCTGTACCGTATAGTCGTCTTTCGTAAGGCCATGCCGGTCAAGGTAAGAGGTCATAATCTTCACATCGGCAACAATATTTTTTTGAAGAACCGGAAGGTCGTTGCCGCCAAGCGAAAAAGTAAGCGGCCATACAGCCATATCAGCATTTACTTCGCGCTCCGCCAGCCCCCGGACGCTGACCGTTCTGTCAGGTTTTCCTATTTTTCCGAAACCTGCAGCAACAACGAATGCAGCTATAACAAAACCTGCAGCTATAATTATGCAGGATGTAAATACCGTTTTGTTTTCCATACAATAATCCCCCCTTTCAGGAAACACATACAGACCGCTTTCGATAGTACCGTACGGCATACAGCTTGTCTATAATACTTTTCAGGTCCCCAGAAGGAAGCTGAATCAATAACTCAGCCGCATGCATAATGCCTGATCCGCTATACAGGAGTTGTCCTACACAATAATCCAGTCCGCTCCTTTTTCGCTACAGGACGTACGCACGGTACACCGGTATTGTTTCGCATTCTTCGAAAAAAACATAATATCCGAAGCATAACGGGACATGAGATCGTCAGGATGATAATGTAACGTAACTGTCTGGGCTAAACCATCCGCCCGTGTACGCGAAAGCGCCCCGTTCAACCTGATACAATCCTCCGCAACGGCAAGCTGGTGCTCCAGATGCTTTTCCGAAAATTTTCTGCGTATAAAGGAAAGCTGCATTTTTTCAATCTGTTCATGAGCCAGACACGCACTGTCGGTCTCTGCGGTATTTTTTCCTTCAGTCGTAAGCCATACGGCAAAATCGGCAAAGAACACGGACGGCTTTATATGAAGCGGTCGCAGCAGTGCGAGGAACCAGGGAACGGCGCGTCCCTGATTATAGAAAATATTACATGCGTGCGACAATTCTGCAGCCTTCTGTATATTTTCTGCGTTGAATGTGGGAGTACTTTGTACGGTATACGGAGGCTGGTGCTGCCATATAAGTCCAAGTTCTCCGGCCCTGTCCCCCAGATCTGTACCGGGAAGCACGGAAAGGCAGAAAAGTTCCAGATTGTTCGGATACAAAGCAAGTGCAAAATCCACACTTTCCCGGAAACCTGAAAGGCTGTCTCCCGGCAGTCCGTAAATAAGATCGAAACCGAATATGGCTCCGGCTTCGTTCAGAAAACCGACATTGCGGGTAAACAATTTCCTGTCAAGCGACCGGTGTACCAGGCCCAGAACGTTCTCGTGAATACTCTGCAATCCTATCTGGATTGCGCACGGTATGGAAGCAAACGCTTTTGATAACTGCCGGTCTATCAGTTCTGCCCGTCCTTCAAAATAGAAAAACATTCCCGGAGCTTTCTGCCGGATCATACTGATCATATCGAGCGCACGCTTTTTACCGGCGTTGTACGTAGGGTCCAGTACGAACACCTGTGAAATCTTTTTGCGGGCAAACAGCTCAAGTTCCTTTTCTATCCGTGCTTCAGGAAAATAAAAAACTTTTTTTTCGCCCTTTGATTCGTAACAATATGAACACCGGTACGGACAGCCTCTTGCAAGTTCCCAGAGAGCTCCACCGTAAACCGAGGGGTCTATGTCGCCGTCAAGCCAGGGAGAAACAAGCGTTGCCGGATTACAGGCAGGCGCAGATACGACAGGCCGGGGTTCTGCTCCGGAGGGATATATATATGGAGGAAAAACGACGTTATCCCCAGACGGTCTGTTCCACAAACGGGAAATAAGTTCAGGGACAGCCTCTTCACCGGCTCCGGCAACACAGTAATCAAAAGTTCCCGAAGTAAACGGAGCTGCACTTATTTCCGGGCCCCCTGCAATGCAGATAATCTCCGGATGGTTTTGTCTGATAATGCGTGCAGACTCCTCCAGTATTTTCCGATTCCAGACATACACTGAAAAACAGATAAATGCAGGCAGAGCACCGGAAAGAATGTGGTCTGCAACAGTTTCGGCTGTTATAGAATCTTCTTTTGAAAATGCTGAAACTGCCACGCGGAACCGTTCAGCCGTAACCGGATTATGCCTTATAGCGGCTGCAATACATGCCGCAGCCAGAGGCATGGCCTGCGGAGACGTTTCAACAAGAACGGTAGTACAAATCACAAGCGGAAGCATTACGTCCGACCGGCCTTACGATATGAGTCAACCGCAACTTTTTGTATGCGCATATTATGTTTAAGAGCAGCCAGTATCACAGGAAAGTTCCAGTGATAAACGATTGTACGGGGAACAGCGTAGCGGTCAAGAGATGCATCGTCGAACCGGACCGATGCAAGTGTCGATCCGGCAAGGAATGCCCACGCATACCCGTTATTGGCAAGCAGTGATTCCGCAGCCGGACAGGCCAGCCCAAAAGGATATGCAAACAGATCCGGCTTTCTGTTTCCATGGAGCACAAAATCAGGTGCAGGTTTTTCAATTTCACCGAGACAGGCTGTGCGGTCTTTCGCAAAGGCGAAGGCCGAAAGACTTAAGTGATAATATCCGTGAGCAGCAATTCCGCACCCGTCGGATGCCAGTTCCCTGATTTGCGGCCACGTCAGCGCATGTGCATGGTGGTCCACTATTGCGGTAGGAATAAACAACTCCGGTTTAATGCCACGCGGGGCAAGAACTTTTTTATATGCGTTATAGACTGAATGATTTCCATCATCAATGGTAATTACCACATTCGCAGATCCGCTGATTCTGCCGGCGATCGCATCATCGAGGGTTACAAATTTGTACCCGAGCGAAGAAATCTCATCAAGCTCAGCTGCAAACCTCGGCAGTGAAAAATCAAGAGACGATGTTCTGGTTCCCAGAAACGTATGGAAACACAAAATAAAAGCAGTTCCGGACGCCGCAGCCGGCAGACAGCCAGCCAGAAGGACTGCACAAATGGTTAGGATACTACGGTATTTATTCACAGCCTTACCTGCTCAGTCTCTAGTATTACCGTACCACAGCGGCAAATGTCAAGAGCGGACGGTTTATAGAAGTGTGTTACGGAATTTATCCCCGTGTCTTTCTCCGCATATCTATTGAATGATTATATCCGACAGGTTATAGTTAAAGTCATAGCAAAGAAGCAGTATACAGAGTCTTACAGGGCCTCTGTGTACTGCTTTTTTTATCAGGCAGGGGAAACCGGAAAATATGAAGGAAACCATTATCAGTGCAGGCATTGATATCGGAACGACAACAACGCAGATCCTTTTCAGCCGCTTTACAATAGATGATCTTTCAAACGGGTATACCGTCCCCAGAATAATCATAACCGGAAAGCAGATCCTGTATCAGGGGGACATCTATTTCACTCCACTCCTCGATCCGGAAACGATAGATGCCGCAGGCATAAAAAAGATAATCAGACAGGAATACGAAAAAGCAGGCATTTCACGTGACGAAGTAAAAACAGGGGCTGTTATTATTACGGGAGATACGGCGCGGAAAAAAAATGCGGCGGCGGTTCTCGAAGCCCTCAGCGGCTATGCGGGAGATTTTGTCGTCGCAACGGCAGGACCGGATCTCGAATCAGTATTGTCAGGATACGGTGCAGGAACGAATGTCATTGCAGAAAGAACACACTCCGTCGTAGCCAACATCGACATCGGGGGCGGTACAAGCAATATTTCAGTATTTAAGAATGGAACACTGCTTGAAACAGCATGCCTCGATATCGGCGGCCGCCTCATAAAAATTGATGCCGCAACAAACCATATTATATATATCTATGATAAAATAAGAACACTGGCAGCAAATCGTATGATAAATATTGCCGAAGGCGGTAAAGTCGATGAAAGTGTTCTGTCCGGAATATGCCGGCTGATGGGATCCGTTCTGACGGATGCTCTTCATCTTACCAGCGGCTGCAGTGATCTGCCCTTTTATACAAACAGCGGCAAAAGGCTGAAGCTGCCCGAACCTGTCAGCGGATTAACTTTTTCCGGTGGAGTTGCCGAATGCATGTACCACGACATTGATACAGATTCAGTTTACCGGTATGGCGATATCGGCGTACTTCTGGGTCGTGAACTGCATAAAAATGAAGCGCTGAAACGCGTTACCTGGCATATACCAAGCCAGACAATCCGCGCAACCGTTGCAGGAGCCGGCATGTATACCACGAAACTGACCGGCAGTACGATCCTGTATGACAGCAGCAGGCTGCCGGTCAAAAATGTCCCCGTACTGCATCTGGACAGCGATATTCAGAATATGGCAACAGAAATAGCGGAAAAGCTGCCTCTGTACCTGCATGGAACAGCGTCCGTAACCGTCGCTATCGCTTTCAGAGGCAGCCGGAGTACGTCCTTTGCAGACATAGAGACCCTTGCCGGTCAGATTGTAACCGGTACAGAAGCTTATATCAGAAGCGGACATCCGTTGATTGTGGTAACTGAAGAAGACATTTCAAAAGCGCTCGGGTTTGTACTCCGGCTGAGTCTCCCTTCAGAATATCCGGTTATCTGCATAGACGGAATCAGCACACGATTGGGAGATTATATCGATATCGGAACACCGGTAGCAGGAGGACAGGTATTACCTGTAGTTATAAAAACGCTCGTATTCAATACCTGAAAATATATATGAAAGATTCATACCGTTTTTTTTCAAACAAAGCATGTAAATATTATCCCTGCCATAAAGACTGCACTGAACTGAACTGCCTGTTCTGTTTCTGCCCGTTTTACCGGGAAAAAAGCTGTCCCGGGAATCCCTCATACGTGTCTTCCGGTGGCAGGGAAATCAGAGACTGTTCCGGCTGCCTGTTTCCGCACAAACCGGAAAGCTACGACATCATAATAAAATGGATGACAGAAAAAAACAGATAAGGAATACTGGCGATGCTTCGGACATCTGCCTGCTCTAACAGATAAAAACGGAACAAGTATATTTTGTACAATACAGGATGGAGAGAGATGAAATTAAAAGCAGTTCTGACAGGCCATACCTACCAGTTCAAATCGCTGCGCGAAGTAATGGCTAAAGCAAATGAAGAAAAATCGGGAGACCACCTTGCGGGAATTGCAGCGGACACTGCGGAAGAGCGTATTGCGGCAAAAATCGTACTGTCGCACATATCCCTGCGTGACATCCGAAATACTCCCGCACTTCCGTATGAAAATGACTTTGTAACCAGAATCATACAGGAAGATATAAACGAAACCATCTTCGCAGAACTGCAATCAATGACTGTCGGAGAATTCCGGGAATGGCTGCTGGATGACCATACGGATGGGGAAATGATACGGAGAGCCGGCAGAGGCCTTACCAGCGAAATAATTGCAGCCGTCTGTAAACTGATGAGCAATCTGGATCTTATTACTGCTGCGGCAAAGATTACCGTAACGACGCACTGTAATACGACAATCGGACAAAAAGGAACATTCTCTTCGCGCCTGCAGCCGAACCATCCGACGGACGATCCTAAAGGAGTCCTCGCATCTGTTATGGAAGGGCTCAGTTACGGCTGCGGTGACGCGGTAATAGGATTGAATCCCGTTACAGACTCCGTCGAAAGCGTTTCAACTATACTGCGTACGCTTGACGGATTTATACAGGACTGGCAGATTCCTACGCAATTCTGCGTACTTGCGCATATCACGACACAGATGGATGCAGTAAAAAAAGGAGCACCCTGTACGCTGATGTTCCAGTCACTGGCCGGCAGCGAGATGGGAAACGCTGCATTCGGAGTCAGTGAACAAATGCTCGCAGAGGGATACGACATGATGCTGCATGAGGGAACTGGTACAGGACCGGACGTAATGTATTTCGAAACCGGACAAGGTTCCGAACTTTCCTCAAATTCGCATAACGGATGGGACCAGGTAGTTATGGAAGCGCGCTGTTACGGACTTGCCCGCCACTATAACCCTTTTCTGGTAAATACCGTTGTTGGTTTTATCGGGCCGGAGTACCTGTACGATTCCAGACAGGTAACGCGGGCGGGACTTGAAGATCACTTTATGGGAAAACTGTCAGGACTGCCCATGGGCTGTGACGTCTGCTATACGAACCATATGAAGGCAGACCAGAACGATATGGAAAACCTCATCACACTCCTCGCCGCCGCAGGAGTTACCTATGTCATGGGCGTTCCGCAGGGA
The DNA here is from genome assembly GCA_002319875.1 of Treponema sp. UBA1798. Taxonomy (GTDB): domain Bacteria; phylum Spirochaetota; class Spirochaetia; order Treponematales; family Treponemataceae; genus Treponema_D. The sequence goes on from DCFS01000300.1 coordinate 11,690, forward strand.
GACGACTGCATGCTCAATTACCAGAGTACCGGATTCCACGATATCGCGACGGTACGCGAATTGTTCCACCGTACGCCTGCACCGGAATTTACCAGGTGGCTTGAAAAAATGGGATTCCTTCATAACGGAAAACTGACAAAACTGGCCGGTGACGGATCCGTATTTCTTAAAAAAGAGGCAGTCTGATATGATCAAACAGAAACAACAGTCATGGCATTGCAGACTCGATGAAAACGCACCGGTTATCGAAGACGAAGCGATTCCCGATATCCGTTCCGGAGACAGAAATCTCTACTATCCTGTACCGGAACCGGTAAATAGAGACGGATTTACGGAAATGAAACAGAAAACGCCTGCCAGAATCGGCATCTGGCGTACGGGCAGCCGGTATCTTACCGAAGCACAGCTCAGGTTCCGGGCAGACCATTCGACAGCACAGGATTCTGTCTGGTCGTACGTTTCACCGGATTTTCTGAAAAAGAACAACCTTTTTTCCATTAATACGCTCTGCCGTGATAAGGAAGACTATATCACGAATCCCGACCATGGACGCGTTATCTGTGAAGAAGGCGTAAAAACGATGCTCTCCTGCTGCAGGAAAAAACCCACCGTCCAGATCTTTATCGCAGACGGACTCAGCTCCGCCGCAATTGAAGCCAATTCGATCGATGTCATGAAATCACTGATGGCAGCCCTCGATTACTACCGGATCGATTACGGAACACCGTTTTTTATACGCCACTCACGCGTTGCAACGGAAGATCAGGTCTGCGAACTGCTTGGAGCAACGGTTGTCTGCCAGCTTATCGGTGAACGTCCCGGACTGACATCTGCGGAAAGCATGAGCGCATATATCGCATATAAAGCGACAGTCGGGATGCTTGAAACAAGGCGGACTGTCGTATCGAATATACACAAAGCAGGAACATTACCGGTAGAAGCAGGTGCACACATCGCCGATATTATCAAACTGATGCTTGAAAAGAAAGCAAGCGGAACGGAACTGAAACGGTAACTCAGAGAAAAAACGCATTCGTCCACGCGGTTTTTCCGCCGAAATCGATACACTCGGCACGGACATATGTTTCATCGCCGTGAAGCAGATATTCCGCGTGAACAACCTTTCCTCCCGGCAGCACCGGTAAAACAGTACGTCCTCTGCTGACCGGTCCCCCACAGATAAAATTGACCCTGGCGCATGCCTGGCAGTCAACCCATACCGTCCTGTCAGTTATTCCCCAGTTGATAATCACAGGACCGGATGAAGAATAAAACCGTCCATCAAGAAGCGAATGGAGAATATCGTCATGCGTCAGGAAGTCCGCCTGGACAAATATAAAACCGCCGCAGGCATCATCAAAGCCTGAAGGATTATGGTTGTCATCAGTAGCTGCTGCATAACACCGCCTGTTTTTCTGCAGCATGATATCCCAGTCCCTGGTATCGTATCCCTGCGCGCATTCGTTTTCCGTATCGTAGTTATAGATCTCAAGCGCCCACAATCCGCCGGCATCCATAAAATCCTCAGGTACCGTACGCGACCAGACCGGATGATTGTACATGACGATGCATCCGTGGGAGCGAAGCTTTCGGGAAAGTTCCATCGCTTCAGACAGCGCATTCCATGTACCGTATCGTACCACCGGTTCCAGATGTGTATTATGTGCAAGTACACCGGCAGAAGCCGCAGCCTGCATTTCCGACGGCCCGAGGATTCCGTTCATATGATGGACCTGTAACGCAGTACCGGGGCAATCAGGGTCAAGCAGATAGGCGGATGCCTCTATTCCGGGTAAAATAATGAACGTATCCGTATTGAATTCGGAACGGTAATCGGTATACAGATCATGTTCGGTAAGACAGAGAAAACTGTACCCGTTCTTTTTAAACAGATCAACACTCTGTTCCGGAGTCAGTTTCCCGTCGGAATTAACCGTATGACTGTGCAGATTTCCCTTATACCAGTTACCGCTGCTACGAAACGCAGTAAAATTCATATTCAGTCATCCTCTATCGGCAGACAGTTATGCTTTTCAACGGCAAGAAAAACATATGTGCCGGGTGCAAATATTTTGAACGAACGGAACATGGTATCGACTTTCAGTTGTACGCCGTTTGCTTCTATTATATAACTTAAAACATTACCGCGGGAAATACTGCTTTCGACAGTTCCGCTGAATTCGTACCAGCCGTCATGCGGTTCTTTGACCGCCGTCATATCGATAGTCTCCGGACGGATGGCAACGTTCGACGATTCTGCAGGGATCCCCAGCATTTCTTCAAACTGGGCTGCAGACAGAACATTATAGTTGCCGATAAACTCCGCACTGAATTTCGTTTTCGGATGCGTATACAGATCAACAGGAGATCCTGACTGAACGATATGCCCCTTATTCATCAGATAGATGACATCGGACATAATCATCGCTTCATTCTGATCGTGTGTGACGAATATTGAAGTCAACCCAAGTTTTTTGTGAATCTCACGGATGCTTTTTTGCAGAGAACGGCGAAGCCTGGCATCAATAGCAGAAAAAGGTTCGTCCATAAGAAGCACTTTCGGTTCCATAACCAGACTGCGCGCAAGGGCAACCCGCTGCTGCTGCCC
>DCFS01000202.1:0-194 GCA_002319875.1 Treponema sp. UBA1798
GATTTTGAAGATATTAATCCTGATGCATTTATTCCCGTTCTTGAAAAGAGTGGAGATATCTGTGATATGGATTTTTATGTATATGAAACGGTTTTTAAATTTCTCCGGCAGCGTCTGGACACCGGCCAGCAGTTAGTCCCTGTTTCCGTGAATATGTCCCGCCGCCATCTGGATAAGAAGGATTTTGCCGGGCT
>DCFS01000202.1:581-8439 GCA_002319875.1 Treponema sp. UBA1798
GGAAAGGGGGTTTCCGTGGCTATCGACGATTTCGGTTCGGGAGAGTCGTCTTTCGATATGCTTGGCAGCGTACCGGTCAATATCCTGAAAATTGACAGGAGGTTTCTGAAGGATCTTGAACCGGCAGGCAGTTCTGCCGTGATTCTTGAAAAAATTGTGGAGCTGGCGAAGAATCTGGGAAAAAAAACAGTCTGCGAAGGGGCTGAAACACAACTGCAGATTGATTTTCTCAAGCAAATAGCCTGTGAGGAAGTTCAGGGGTTTTATTACTCCCGTCCCCTTTCAGAAAAAGATTTTATTGTATATATGCAGCAGCATCTGTAAAATATCCGCCGTTTTCACGGTTGACCTCTTGCGCTGTAAGCTTAAAAAAAGTATAAAGATATCTGGAATTGATCATTGAGGAGGCTTTTATGGATATTCCTTCATCAGGTAAAGTACCCAAAGATGGTAAAACTTCTGCTGATTCTCTTCCTTCCGCCGGTGCCAAAAAAGTTCATGCAAAAAGGAAAAGCAGTATCGTTGTTCAGTTTTCAGTAAAACTGGCTCTGCTTATCTTTGTTATGTTTATGGCGCTCGGGGTAATTTCCTATAAATCCGTGTTGAAGGGTACCAACGAAAGTTATACGGGGAATATGACCGGTATTGTACCTGTATACGCTGAATCCGTAAGCCTGTGGACCAAGCAGTTTGTCCGGGAGCTGCGTATGTATACGGGGGCGGATGTTACTAAAACAGGAGATCAGGCAGCCGTAATTGCCTGGATGCGGAATATAAAAGACAGACGGTCGTCAGATTTTGCGAGCATCTTTTTCTGCGGAGCAGACGGTATGTCCCACAGCGATACGGGACAGGATATTGATCTTTCCGACCGGGGTTATTTCAAGGCTGTCATGCAGGAAGGCAAGGATATCTTTATCAGCAATCCGGTGAAATCAAGGCTGGACAACAGTATGATTTATACGGTGTGTGTAGCGGCATATACCTCAGCAAATCAGAAAATTGGTTTTTTTGCCGGTGTCGTTACGCTCAAACATCTGCAGGAAATGATAGCCGGCGCCAGTATCGGGAAAGCCGGATATCTTTTTGTTGTCGATGGAGACGGAGTGATCATGGCCCATCCTGATGACAGCGCGATGCTTAAGGATCTGGCAAAAGAAGAAAGCATCGGAATGAAAGATGTTGTTGCGGATATGATAAAAGGAAATACCGGTTCGGCAAAGATCGTGGATATCCGACGGAATCCTGCTACAGTGTTTTACGCACCGGTACCTGATACGCTCTGGTCGGTAGCGGCGGTTGTTCCTGAAGCGCAGATAAGCAGGGTTGCAGTCACACTTGGAAAAACAATTGCAGTGGAATGTCTTTTGTTTGCAGTGATACTTGTACTTGCCGGCGGTGCCATGATTATGATGGCGCTTAAGCCGCTTAAAAAAGTGGAGACTGCAATACAGAATATTGCATCAGGCAATGCTGATCTTACCCAGCGGCTGCAGCATACGGTGAATAATGAGATAGGTTCCGTCGTTGCAGGCTTTAATAATTTTGTTGAAAAGCTGCACGGTATTATTTCCGATGTCAAGAAATCGGAGGGCGAACTGTCTGTTTCCGGTGGTGATTTACGGGGCAGTATTGAAGATTCGTCGAGTGCCATAACGCAGATATTGTCCGATATTGACAGTGTAAATAAAGAAATAACGAATCAGTCCGCCAGCGTTGAAGAAACTGCCGGTGCCATAACGGAGATATCGCAGAACATTGTTTCCCTTGAAAAAATGATTGAAAATCAGGCGAGCGGTATAACTGAAGCTTCTGCTTCGGTTGAACAGATGATCGGCAACATCGGTGGTGTCAATCAGTCGGTGGAAAAAATGGCAGCTTCCTTTGACAGCCTGGAAAAACGTTCGAGAGACGGTATGTCCAAGCAGGAGAACGTCAGCGAACAGATAAAACTTATATCCAGTCAGTCGGAGATGCTTGAAGATGCGAATGCGGCAATCGCAAGTATTGCAAGCCAGACGAATCTTCTTGCCATGAATGCTGCTATCGAAGCCGCTCATGCGGGAGAAGCCGGAAAGGGATTCAGTGTCGTTGCTGATGAAATAAGAAAACTGTCGGAAACTTCTACTTCACAGTCGAAGACTATCGGAGATGAACTGAAGAAGATCCGGGATTCAATCGGGACCGTAGTTACCGCTTCGGCAGAAACGACGTCAGCATTCAGTGCTGTTTCAGAGAGTATAAAGGAAACGGACATGCTGGTACTGCAGATAAAAAGCGCAATGGAAGAACAGCTGTCCGGTTCAAAACAGATCGGCCAGGCACTTCACATGATGAATGACAGTACGGCAGAAGTACGGACCGCATCGAATGAAATGACTGCCGGGCAAAAGGCAATTCTGGACGAAGTAAAGCGGTTACAGGATGCTACCGGTTCGATGAAAGATAAAGTAGCGGAGATGGCTCAGGGAGCCAGAAAAATCAGTGACGCCGGGACGTCTCTTAACAATATATCGAAGAGTGTAAACGGATCCATTCAGCGTATCAGCGGCCAGATAGACCAGTTCAAAGTGTGACCTGCCGTGCGTGTAGATGCCTGATCCTGTAAAGTGTCAGCAGTGCCCCTGCAATGCAGACTATCATCAGTATCAGGCAGTCATGCTTCATTCCGTAAATGAATATATCATCCCGGCCTTTTATATAATCATAGACCGGATAACCGGCCTTTCTACCCATAAAACCGTAAAGAAGTGTTGTACACAGAACCAGACCGGTATACTGCCCCATATTACGGACAAGCGAGTTGACGCTGCCCCCTATTCCCAGCTTATTTTTCGGACAGGCAGACATAATCAGCGAGTTGTTTGCCGGCTGGAAAAGTGACTGCCCGACAGCCATGATGGCCAGGGAAACTGCACAGAAAAACATTGTCAGGTGGATTGAAAAAAAAGACATGCAGAAAAAACCGGCTGCCATTACCAGCAGTCCGATCCCGGTGATTTTTTCCGGGCCTGTCCTGTCTGCCAGCGTACCGCAGAATGGAGACAGGCCTGCGATAATGACGGGAGCGGTCATCATAAGCAGTCCGGAAAACGAGGTTGTCTGTTTCAGGGTATTTTCAAAATATAACGGTAACAAAAGGGTATAGGCTGCGATACATATATAGGAAATAAAAGCACAGAGAAGGCTTAGTGAATAAATTCTGTCGGTAAACAACGAAAGATCAAGCAGAGGATGTGAGGTTTTCTTTTCATACCGGATAAAGGATATCAATACTATGATTGAAAGAATAATGGAAGCTTGTATATACGGGCTGGAAAATCCCTTCGTTTGTGCACAGATCAGCGCTGCGAACAGCAGGGTAGTACCTGTGAACTGAAGTACAAAACCCGGTATGTCCGTGTGCTGTGCCGGCAGATTTTTGTTTTTCCCATCGTCGGGAAGATATTTCAGTCCGAGCAGAAAAACTGCTGTTCCAATCGGAACATTTACATAAAAAATATATTTCCAGTTCCATATCGAAACGATGAAACCTCCCAAAGGCGATCCTGTCATTGTCCCCAGTGCGACTGCCGCTGCAAGAATGCCAAGTGCTTTTCCTCTTCCTTCGTGCGGATACAGTTGTGTGATAATGCCCTGATTATTGGCCATGTATGCAGATGCGCCGATTCCCTGAATGAAACGGCAGACGACAAGCTGTATAAATGATCTGCTCATTCCGCACAGCAGAGTTCCTGTGATGAACAGAACTGTTCCGCTTCTGAAAACTTTCGATTTTCCTATACTGTCTCCCAGCTTTCCGAAGAATAAAAGCGTTGAACAGATAATCATAACGTACGCGGCAACTACCCATTCTATGGCAGAAAAACTGACTTTCAGTGATTCCGACATGACCGGGAGTGCTATATTGACAATGCTTGAATCCAGCGTCGCAAGAAATGACATTGCAACTACAACAAAGAGCGGAACAGCTTTTTTCATACGGAACCTCATTTTCAACTATGGTTTACAGCATTTTCTGTTTTTCCTATAATAGCGGAAGCTGTCGGCTTGTGCGACAATTGTATTGCCATCTTTTAGTACTGTATTGACATGGTTTATTATATGAAAATGAAAACAGATACGCCGTATTGTTTCAGAAAAATGCCGGATACCCATTTCGGCGTGGATATTTTTCTGAAATCAGATCTTTATTGTGGAACCGCGCTGCGCAGACACTGGCATGAGCACCTGCAGTTTTATTATTTCATTTCCGGCAGTGCATTTCTTGATTGCGGCAATCGGACATTTACAGCCGTACAGGGAGATGTGGTTATCATCAACAGTTGTGAACCTCATTTTATGGAAAGCCTTTCCGATGATCTGTCATTTTATATCGTCAGAATAGATTTACCTTTTCTGTTCAGCAGTCAGGCTGATTTATGCCAGACAAAATTTCTTGTACCGCTTTCACAGAACCGTATTACGTTCTGTAATCTGATACGCGGGGATATCCGGGTATCAGATTGTATTTCAGGAATGATCACAGAATTTATGTCAGGAGTTTTAGGGTATGAACTTGCCGTGAAATCAGGTATCTACCGTCTGATCGTTCTGCTTCTGCGCGGACATATCGGAAAGATCCTGTCCGGGCGGGATTTTACTTGCAGACAGGAAAGCCTGAAAAGATTTGATCGTGTACTGGATCATATCGGATCCCATTATGAAGAAAGGATTACCGCGGGAACGATGGCGCAGATGGCTCATGTTACGCTCTGCTATTTTTGCCGGGTTTTCCGGCAGATCACCGGAAGGACTATGACGGAGTATGTGAATGCTATCCGTCTGGAAAAATCTGCAGAATATCTGGAACAAAGTGCGCTGTCTGTTACTGAAATTGCACTGCGTTGCGGCTTCGATTCGGTGAACTATTACAGCCGGCTGTTCCGCAGAACTTATCACAGCTCGCCGAGTGCGTTCCGGAAAAGCGGTACTCCGCGTACAACACTGACTGCTGCTACTGGTCAGCCAGCCCTTTCCTGAAAGCCGCCAGGTGATTTTGTGATGCATTCATCAGTCTGGTAAAAAGATCTTTCAGGTCACCATTTGCAGGGTCAGAAAGTTCATCGGTATACAGGAACGACTGGTACATTGCAATATTATTCAATTCTGCTTCGACACCTGTTTGCAGTGCTACCTTTACGGTTCCGGGTATTGTAATAAATTTTTCTGCCCTGTCTTCCGGAAGAGAAATATTTCTTATCCTGCAGGTGTCAATGATCCACGCTATATGTGTTTCTTCTGATTTAACGATATTGCTGAACGGACGGATCGTGCCAAATTTTTTTATGATTGCATTGTATTCAGCCCGTGCCAGATATTCGTCTTCAGCAGCATATTCGAGCATGGCCGTTACGGTCGGATGCATATCTTTCCGTGCGGCAGCAGATCCCCATGCTTCGGGACTTTCTGCCTGCAACAGGCACAACGTAATAAATACGAGTGTTATAAAAGAAATGACTGTTTTTCGCATACTATACCTCCACGGTTAAGTATAGTATATATCACGATTCTCCTGTTGTCAGAATATTTCGCTTTTTTATAGCGCGCGGACAGTTGAGAGCATTTTATTAAGATTTTCTGTTACAGTTTTAATTTTATCCGCATTGTCGATAATTCTTTTTTCAATTATCTGCGAATTGTCAGCAAGCGTCGTGATATTTTTGTTCAGTGACTGTTCCGTTTTTCTGGAATTCCCCTGGGCAACGATAATTGTTTTCAGCTGCTGCTGCAGATGTTCCATACTGTTGATCAGGCTGGAAACTGATTCTCTGCTTTCCCGGACACTGGTATTGGTCTGATCGGCGAGTTTCTTTACTTCATGTGCGATGACGGCAAAACCTCTCCCGGCAGAACCTGCCCTTGCGGCTTCTATTGAAGCATTAAAACCAAGCAGGTTCGTCTGTTCTGCGACTTCAACTATATCATGAAGTATTTTTTCGATTGTCTGGGCATTATTTCCCAGTTTTTCAAGTTCCCGGCCTATTTCTGTTCCTTCCCTGCTCGAAGTTTCAATGTTTTTTGTCAGTTCGCTGAAATTTCCATCTATTTCCTGCAGCAGATTCTCATTTTCGGTTGCTTTCCGTGATGATTCACTGATAAATTGAGAGAGTTGCTCGATATTTTTACGGCTGTTTTCCCATGCCCTGTCTTTTATATTCATGATCTGCCTCATCTGGCTGATAGTCCGTCTGAGGAAGAACTCTTTAAAAGCTGCATATTTCTGAATATAATTATTAACATACTCGTCGTAGAAGGTGACTCCTTCAGAAACACGGTAAAACATAAGTGCTGTCAGAGTCTGGTTGATATTGACCCCCAGCAGTTCGCCGAAAGTGGAAAATCCTGCAATCGGTATATCGTCAAAGATTTTTACATCTGCCAGTTTATCCTGATTGATCAGCCGGCGGAGTATACAATCGTTAAACAGTCCTCCCAGAGCAGTACCGTTTTTCCCCTGCTTAAAACTGTCGTAATCTTTTTTGATTGATGAGATAAAGTCTGTATGTCTGACAAGAATAAGTTCGTCACCGAAAGAAATATCACAGTAAAAATGAATTTCCCGTTTTTTGAAATCGATCGCTGAAATTGACCGGACATAAATATCTCCGTTTATGACGATCGCAAAACTGAAATGCTGCAGATTTTTTTCAAGATCCTCTTCACGGCAGTTGAAATGACCGCATAATTCGGAAATTGCATCTGTTATTTCACCTGTGTCTTTCCGGATAATGGTTTTTATATATCGCCCGGCAGGATCGGCCTGGGCAACGGTAAACGACCATGAGGTCAATTCAAAATTCTGTGATTTGAATACCCCGAAACGGATAGCATCCGTGAATCGGATCAGTACCATAACAGCTTTATTACGGACAACCTGATTCCCATTGTAAAGCCATGTATCCCTGAAGTCCATTTTCCCTCCGGAAGAACCTCCTATGATAAGGCAGGGAAGTTTCCCGGAATTATAGACCGCTTCCATAAAAAAGTTTTCGGTATTTGACAACCCGTCAATGAGTGTATATGCTACACAGTTTCTGCAGTCAAGGGGAAATGCCGGAGCAAAACGTTCAAACTCTTTACTGATCAGTTCGACTTTTTTTTCAGGCTCCAGTTCGGGCTGCTGCAGGTCGATTGTATGAATATCAACAGCGCTTACTATTTCCGGCGAAAAGCATTGAAGCACGATAGTCTGCCGGTTTTCACGGGCGGGATGATAAAGCGGCAGCAATTTTTCGCCGTCCCTGTTGCACAGTTCCCCTGCAGTTGATGTCAGAATGAGCGGTATTCCGCTGCATATCTGTTTTAACTGTGCAGCGATCATGTCGGGATCGATATCGGGGGAAATAAATCCCAGAATCAGTCTGGAACCGGCTGGAATCATTTTTCTGCTTTCTGTTTTTCCGATGTCATCGGGGGAAAGGTAAAGGAGCGTAATATCGTGGTTGCTGTCTGCCATAAATGTTGTCCGTACAAAAAGTTACTATGGGGCCCATAATACAATCTATATTCAGCTTTGTAAACCGGAATTCGACTGATATAAAGTATTTTTATGATACAACTGTCTGTTACATACTGCATTGACAGCTGTCCGGTATGCGTATAGGCTGTATCTGTAATGAAAACGCTGACGAAAGGGAAGATGTGGTTGTTTTCCGTGGGACAGTTCGGGTGGTCTCTGCTTTCGGGTCTTGTTGTAAGCTGGCTGGTCTATTTTTATCAGCCTGATACACAGTCTGTCGCTGCGGGGCAGATACCGCTGATTCCTCAGGGACGGGTGATTTTCGGTGTACTGACAATAATCGGTATCATTACGGCC
>DCFS01000043.1:0-2923 GCA_002319875.1 Treponema sp. UBA1798
CGATGTTTCCTGCCGTCCGCCCCTGTAGGAATCTGTAGTCCGCCAGAATATCCGGATTGACAGGCAAAAAAAGTTTCTGATCACCCGCATGATTCTGATAACGGAAGAACGCTTCCAACGCAAACATTCCGGTACCGGAATCCGGCTGGCCGCAGCGTGCGGGCTTGCACTGCCTGCAGTACACCATTTCGTAACCGGCGATGCCGCCATCCCGCAGTGAAACTATCGGTTGTAACAGATACCGGTCATCATATTCCGTTTCCAAAACGTCTGCCCCACTTACAGTTTTACCGATAAGCTCCTCCACAGGCACAGCTCCATTACCGGCTGCGTATAACCGATACAGATATAAAACTACGCTGCTGTTAAACCGGTATTAAATTCCCGGTAAATAACATCAGGGCATCTCTAAAAACTTCAGTTTTTAGAGATGCCCATTATCCATTTCCCCGGACCAGCAGCAGGGGAATCTTTACTGCATGCTTGAGACAGTCGGATACACTGCCGAAAAGAATATCCTGAAAAAGCTTATGCCCGTGAGTTGCCATTGCTACCAGATCGTAGTTTCCTGCATTGATAAAACGTACAAGCTCCGTTTCCGGTTCACCGCTTAAAAAAAGCGGCTGTGCCCTGACAGAAGCACCGGCGAACTGACGGACCCTGTCAGACATACAAATGTCACATTTTTTTTTGAGCGCACGGTCCTGATCAAGTGTATGAGAATGGATAACATGCACAAGAGTTACCTGTATAGATCCGCATGAAGCGATACGGATAACTTCGTTTACGACGGCATCGTCGACAGGAGAACAGTCAAGCAGTACCAGAATATTCGAAAACGGACACATCAGGCATTCCCTCCCGTAATGGTGGCATACAAAAGATAGACATTTAAGACGATAACAAGCGCGGAAATCAGCAGAGCCAGAATAAATTCAACGGGATTACTTGCAAACTGACCCATAAGCCGCCGCCGGCGACAGAGAATCAGTAACGGAATAAGCGTAAACGGAAGCTGAATACTTAGTATAACCTGACTCAGGATAAGAATTTTATACGTGTTTACACCGGCGGCAATAAGAACAAACGATGGAATTGCCGTTATAAAGGTGGATACGCGATAGAGCAGTGTTTTCGGATCTTCAGGCTGACCGAGGAATCCGGTAATAACATTCACTTCCGCCATCGATGACGTAACGGATGAACTTACTCCGGAAAAGACAAGAGCGACTGCAAACAGAAATGCAGCAAGAGGGCCTGCAAGCGGAGCAAGCGTCCGCGATGCATCTTCTATGCTCGTTACGACAATACCACCCGTATGAAAAACCCGTGCCGCCACAATAATCATGGCAGCGTTCACAAGCAGACCGAGTCCCATTGCAGAAAACGTATCGATGCGTTCATACTTGAGCAGGGAACGTTTTTTCGCATCGGTAAGCCCCCAGTCGCGCGAATGAATAACATTCGAATGCAGAAAGATATTATGCGGCATGACAACCGCGCCAAGAATTCCCATGGCGATATAAATACTTTTTCCGTCAACACGTGGAAGAATGAGTGACGGCAGTGCAGTCTTCCAGTCAGGTTTAACAATCACAAGCTCCGCAACATAGCACAGCGCAATAATGCCGAGAAACCCCATGATGATACGTTCAAGCCGGTGGTAACGCTGGCTTACGATAAGGAATACTTCCAGAAACACCGTAACAAGAGCACCGGCCCAAAGCGGAAGAGCAAACAGCAGCCGGAAACCGATGGCTCCGCCCACAAGCTCTGCGACATCGGTCGCGACACAGGCACCCACGACCGTTGTACCGATAACAGCCGTTACGGGCTTTGGAAAACATTCACGGATGTTGCATGCAAGCGATTTCCCGGTCGCAATCCCGAGTTTTGCCGCCATACTTTGTATTACGACAAGCATAAGCGTGCTCAGCGTAATAACCCACAGCAGATTATAGCCGAACGAAGACCCGCCTTCTATGTTCGTAGCCCAGTTTCCGGGGTCAATAAAACCGACGGTAATCAGAAATCCGGGACCAAGAAAGGCAAGTATCTTCCTGCTACGTTCACGTATATTCATTACAAAAGTATATGCCCTGTGAAATCAGCGGTCAAGACAGCGCTGCCTCGCTATTGCAGGAATAAACGAAGTAAGCGAACCTGCTGCGATAACCGCAATGCCGCAAAGCATTACAGATGGAATATGTTCGTGAAGGACAAGCAGCGCAAATACCGGAGCAAGTACCGGTTTAATAAAGAATACCAGCGATGCAAGTGACGGACTTGTATATTCCATAGCCATAAAATAAGAAGCAAAACCGCCTCCTGTAACACCGATACAGATATACAGAAATACCGGGAGTGAACCCGGCGAATAACCGGTATTGAGAGGAACGTTTGCAAAGGCAGTCAGTCCTGCGTCGTTCAAAGCCGCAGCAACGGGAGAAATATGGCTTATACAGACGAAAAGCACCAGTTCTATAGAACCGAACAGAAACGAGCCGCAGGTAACGGCTGCTCCCCCATAGCGGCGGCATCCCTTTTTCCCAAGCACGCTGTACAGAGCAAAAAAGATGACAGACAGCCCCGCAAAAAGGAAACCTGCCGGTGTTCCGGCAGATTGTGCACCCATAACAATTATTCCGATACCTGCCAGTTCCAGTACCAGTGCAGCGATTTCATGCTTCCGGATCGGTTCTTCAATAAGAAGAAACGCAAAAAGCAAAACAAATACCGGGTTTGAACTGAACAGAACTGCTACGACGGAAGCACTTGCATTGATTATAGCCAGCTGGTAGAACATCATGCTGAACACGACATTTAAAAAACCGAGCAGAGCAAAATAACCGGCAGCATCCGCAGAAACCTTTTCTCTGCGGGCTTTCAGCGCACGGAATGCAAACGGCAACAAAACAAAACC
>DCFS01000043.1:3285-6613 GCA_002319875.1 Treponema sp. UBA1798
AGAGAGAATTAAACGATGATAATTCAAAAAAGAAATCTGTGCAATGAACCGCAACCGGCACAAAAGCTATTTCTGCCAGACCTGTGCCCGGGTCCTGACGGTCCTGCCTTTTTTTACAGCCAGATCCATTACTATTCCTGTATATGCATCCTGCAAAGCAGCAGGCAACGGATAAAATTCAGTACCGGTTTCCGTATACTGCATCATTCCCTTCAGACATTCAGCTACAGCCTGTTCATCATCTGTTAATTCATTCTGCCCGTCACATGTTAAGGTACGGATACCTGTTTTATTATCAGCCGTTATATACCGCACGCAGGAATCGTGTATCTCTCCCCTTTCTCCATATATGACAACCGTGTTCGAACGCAGGTCCGAATGATACTGAACCGGATTGAACAGATAAAACAGCTGCCTGTTTCCACTGAATTCGATTGTTACGATTTTCTGTTCTTTTTCGGCCATACGGCCGTCCGTTATGGAACCTGTTCTTGACTGAGTCTCCACGATAGAATGCATAAACACCTTACCTGACACACTGAACGGTTCGTATTTCAGTCCCAGTATGAGCCGTGCAAGGCTTGCCGCATGATAATCATGGACACTTGAAAGCAGGATACTCTGCGGTTCACCGATAATGTGTTCTCTCACAAGAGAAATCATCTGCCGGTAACAGGAATAAAACTGATACTGCTCGGCGACCTGAATCTTCGCTCCGTGCGTATACAGTTTCCATATGTTCTTCAGTTCCTGTACCGTCAGACCGGCCGGAGTCTCAAGCAGAACAGGGACATTCACAGCTGCATATTCTAACAGGATGCCATATTTAGCATCCTTGCTTACGGCATCTACGATAAAATCCGGTTTCAGGCCAAGAAATTCATTCTTATCAAGCGTAACCGGTACTGAAAATATTTTAGAAAGGGCAGCCGCTTTTTCATGGTTTCTCACCAGAACCGCAGTAACTTCAAAAATTTCCGGAAGTTTTCTGGCAATCCTGAGATATATTTCAGAACGCCAGCCGGAGCCAACAATTCCGAATCTGATTTTATTCTGCATTATGTTTAACCTGTAAAATCTTGCCGGTCCATTATACGGCGGGACCCGCTGGAAAAACCGGACGGAAAGCGTAACCACACTTTCCTCCAGACGCTATTATTTGTCCGGGCCGGCCATATAAAGCCCGACTCTTTCAACAGCCACTCTGTCAGAAGCAATATTCAAATCAGCAAGCTGTGAAAAGATATACTTCTGCATATTGGGAGATCCGCACATATAAAACGAAGCCTGTTCCTTACCGATATATTTTGACAGTATATCCCGGGTAAGAAATCCGTTTTCCCAGATAAAATCATAGGTATCCGTCAGGGATTTTTCAACAGGCGAATTAACGACCATAATTACCTTCAAGTTAAGACGGTCCTGATATCTTTTCATTACATCAAGATAAAACGTATCGGCGCTTTTTTCATTTGCCCAGAACAACGCAACCGGTATTTCCGATCTGCTGGAGTACAGACTTTCAAGCAGACTTATAAAAGGCGTAATACCGATTCCTCCGGCAATAAACACGCCGCTTTTTATTCCGGGCAGATTATCGCCGAAAGTTCCAAGAGGTCCTTTTATACGCGCAGATGCAGGAACTGTCAGCGAATGCAGAAGTGAAGTAAACTTTCCGACTTTTTTTACCGTTATTCTGACATAATCGTCTCCAGGCTTACTGGTAATTGTAAACGGATGGAATTCCGTCCACCCGCCATCCTGCTGCAGCTGTATCAGCAGATACTGACCGGCTTTTGCCTGCATAAACGCTTCAGGCTTAGGCCTCATACATATTGAAGCGACACTGCCGTTTTCCAGACTGACATCGGATATCATTACATCGAAACATTCATTCATAGTATAATCCCCCGGCATCAAAAAATAAGATTTACGGGCATCTCTGAAAACTCACTTTCAGTGACCTTTCAGAGAATACCGCCTGGTTTTAAGTCTTTGTAATATAACTACCTAAAACATAACACTTTCATAGTTACCTCTAAAAACAGAAGTTTTTAGAGGCTCCCTTAATACGATACACACCGTAACGTCTGCAAGTCCGGTCAGACTTCTGCAAACGCTTCATTACTATCAGTATACTCTGCATATTGAAAAAAACAAGAAACAGAAACTGTTTTCATCCGGCGGCCTGACAGAGGATTTTCTGAGACAAGCTGACATATCGCGGATATAATAACCGCATGCAGTACATCCTGTCATTCCTGCTTTTTTTTATTGCGATAATTCTTGTTATTTATTCAGTATATGCACTGAAATACCGGTCTTCATCACGGATTGCAAATCCTTTTGCCGGATTTATGCTCATGCTTGCGATTTATGCCGGCGGATATGCCGAAGAGCTTCTTTCACCTGCACTTGACCGTATGATTTTCTGGAGCATGATTCAGTATATCGGAATATCGTTCATACCATATCTGTGGATAGCCCTGACTGCACGGTATGTCAACGCCACCTTTTTCCGCATCCGCCGGGTACGGATCGTACTCCTGGCGTCCTCATGTATAACGATTTTCGGTGCCTTGACAGATCCCTGGCTGCATCTCAAATACGCATCGGTATCCATCAGTATGGAACCGGGATTTCCTGTTCTTCTATTCACCGCAGGGCCACTGTATATTTTCCATGTCTTTTATATTGTAAGCGCACTTACAGCTGGAATCGTACTGCTTGTACATTCTCTGCTGTCAACATGCAGATTTTTCAGAAAAACTCTGATACTGATGATCATTGGATCAAGCCTTCCCTATCTGAATTTTATACTGTATCTTATGAATATAAGATTCCCCGGTATCGATACGATTCCGTTCAGCATGTTCTTTTCAACGCTCTGCTGCGGCCCGGCAATCTTTTCTGAAAAACTGCTCGATACAGTTCCCGTAGCACGTTCTCTTGTATTTGAAATGATATCTGACGCCGTTATTGTCGTAGACGGTAGAAACAGGGTCGGCGATTACAACAAGGCTGCAGCCACACTGTTTCCCGGTATAAGAGATGGAATCAATCCTGTACCTGAACTTCTGGAAATGGCAGGGAAAACCGGAGATACCGAATTCCAGACGGATATTCCCTTCGGCGCGGAAACCCGCAGATTCAGTTGTCATATTTCCCGTATATATAAAGATAGGGAACAATGTGAACAGGAGGGCAAAATACTCCTTTTCAAGGATATCACCGATTCAACACGGCTTCTTGAAAAAACGAAGGAACTTGCAACAATCGACCCGCTGACAGAATTGTATAACCGCCGTTATTTCTTTGAACAGGCAGG
>DCFS01000050.1:0-835 GCA_002319875.1 Treponema sp. UBA1798
TTTACTTTATTCTCGCGTATACTTCTGTATCCTTCAAAGAATGCCTGATTATCATACACATTTTGCAGTGACAAATTATCCTCCCATTAATCGATATAATAAGTGATATGTTTTCAAAAGTCAGACGAGTTTTGAAAACACTACTTTAACCTGTCCACAGGAAGCGGACGGCGTCTGATTAACACATCTGCTTAATCCACAAGTATTTCTTTTATTATTCCAAAGTAATATCTTTTTTAGTTCGTAAACTCATGAAAATGCCGGCATCTTTCAATTCTTTTGTATCACTGAATCTATAATGAATCCAACCGCCATTATTACATGGATATTTCGTTTCCCGGCATTCCCGGCCTGAGCTATTATCGTTTTAGTTTTCCCTTTCACATTTACCTGCGCCGTGTATTCCTTTCCCGATATTCTACCATCCGTCGCACGTACCAGGCCCCATGCTTTTGCACAAGGGGATGACGTAATACCGGATACAATTTTACGTTCCCGGTTTTGACTTATATTCTTTATCTTTCCAATACCACCATTTCAATTTTTCAGGCTCATGTGTTTTGTTTTCTGCAAAATAAACAGCTAATCTGAATACATATAATTGACATTTATCTTCCTGCAAACCTTTGTATTTACAATCCGCTTTATATAGTTCTTCGGGATCCCGGCCTTTTAATGCTGCTATATTGATGATTCCTATATTTATCAAATCCTGCTCAATATTTTTTCCAATACCTGGAATTATTCGTAGGTCAGTTGTCATATCAGTTTCCCCCTTTATTACTAACACCAGTTATTCAAATGTAAAACTCTCTCTGCTATATCTTTTGATGCA
>DCFS01000050.1:1209-10937 GCA_002319875.1 Treponema sp. UBA1798
CGGATTCAGATTCATTTTACTCCAGCGCTGCGGTTGCGGCGTCCAACCAGCTTTTACCGATCCTTATTTATTAGACCAGAATAATTTGTTACCAATAAACTCATATTGTATTTTATCTGCATTATATAGATAACTCAGAAAGGATCGGACTGTACTTCCAATTAAAGCATATTGGCCACAATTAAGATCTATACCTGTTTCATCGCACAGTTTTTTAAGAATATCTTCGAATGAAGTTTTAGCATGAACTATTTCTAATAGTTTATTTTCAATCATTTCAACTATCAGCATATTTTCATCTGCAATTTCCGTTATATCAGTTTCAATATTACCATGACTCATTACAAAATAGTCCATTTTGATTGTTTTTATTTTTTCGATTGTTTTCTTAAAACCAGAGATATCATAAATAAACGGTATTTTATATTTTTTGAGAGTTGATTCGCCAAACATACAGTCACCGAGATAACATACATTATCGTTTGTGATGATGCCAATCATTTCAAAAAAATGCCCCGGCAACGACAATACTTTTATACCTCCGGACAAAATATTTTGTTCCGTAATCACATTTGTTACTTTTGACGGTTTTGCTTCAAAGAATTTATTCTTTAACTCTTTAACAGGGAACCCTCCCCACAAAAAACTGGCCTCGATTACGGGGGATTCAATAAAAGACTTTTCGGTCTGTGAAGCAAAGATTTCACAATTATACATTCTCTGCAGGTAATCGTTTCCTCCGATATGATCTGCATTTGAATGGGTATTAATTATGCCTGATAATTTCCAGTTTTTTGTTGTAATAATTTTATTTATTTTCCGTCCCGATTCTTTATCATTACCTGAATCGATAAGATAAACGCCATTGTTAACTTCAACAATCCCAATGTTCGTAGGTCCGGGGATTACCCATGAAGAACCTTTCAAATTTATGATTTCATCATTCATTGTTTACATCTCCTGACTGGCCATAATTAAACAGGTGAGGCGTTTTCAAAAGTCAGACGAGTTTTGAAAACGCTGCTTTAATGTGATTGATTTTATAATTTTTGGAGAAACTTTTTCCCTGCCTGTCTGCAAAAACAGACATGAAAAATAAAAAAAAGCATTGTACCGCCGGAACAGGTTACAGTGCTTTGATTTCCGGGAAATCCTTTGTTAAATTATAACACCATTTTTTTCTACCGGCTATCCTTTTGCAATAATTTTATGTCAGAATACAGAAAGCATCCGGAAAGTATTTCCCTCAAACAGGTATTGGCTTCAGTTGTATTTTAGCGGATAACGAAAAGGTACGTTTTCTGATTTATAAAGCAGGAATAACAGGGGCAGTTGCTATCTGTAAAAATAAAAAGTGGTTACACACAAACTCTCTAAAAAATTTGTATATAACCACTTTTCTTAAGAATAGATTTCCGCCTCCTGCAAGTTTCGAACTTGCGACACATGGATTAACAGTCCATTGCTCTACCAGCTGAGCTAAGGAAGCATCCGTTCTATCGAACGTGATTCAGATAGTAACAAAATTGTAGAAATGTGTCAATAGATTGGAGTGCTTTTGATTTTCTCTTGTGGATTGACCGCGTGCATGCTATGATAAAGTTAGAGTCTGATCAACGTGTCCTTGAAGTGCTCTGAATACCAGAAAATAAGTGTGTGGAGGTTATATATGACAGCAGGAAAAATAGCCATACTGCTCGGTGCGGAAATAGTCTGCCATGATGATTTGAGAGATAAAGAGATAATGACCGCCTGTGGATCGGATATGATGAGTGATGTTATGGCCTTTTATCATGACGGCGGACTGCTCCTGACCGGTCTTGTAAATATCCAGACAGTGAGGACAGCAAGTCTGCTTGATATCGATGCCGTCTGTTTTGTTCGTGGTAAAATACCGAACACTGATATGCTTGCACTGGCTCAGGAGGCTGGAATAATCATAATGCAGACGGCGCTACCGATGTTTCCTGCGTGCGGGATATTGTATCAGTCCGGAGTAAAAGGGAATATTCAGGCAGCAGATAAATGACCTTTGATTACGTTGTGAGCGGTGATGATTTTTCAAGTGCCGGGACTGCTTCACAGGATATAAAAAAGCGGCTGCAGCAGCTCGGGATTCCTGTCCAGATCGTTCGCCGGACAGCTATTGCAATGTTTGAGGCAGAAATAAATATGGTTATTCATGCGCATGGCGGAGTGGCTCATGTTGCGATTGATGAACACAAGATAACCATTATCATGGAGGATCACGGTCCGGGAATTCCTGATATAGAACTTGCCATGCAGCCCGGTTATTCTACGGCTTCCGAAAGTGCACGGGATATGGGATGGGGCGCTGGTATGGGGCTGCCTAATATGAAAAAAAATTCCGATTTTATGAAAATAGACAGTACGGTAGGAGTAGGGACCAGGGTTACGATGGAGCTTAATATCACATGACGGATAATTTGAATACATCTCAATTCCATTCTGTTCACCTTCATGAAGAAGACTGTAAAGGCTGTACGATATGTGTAACTGGTTGTCCTGCAGAGGCTATCCGCGTCAGGGACGGTAAAGCACATATTATAGAAGAAAAATGCATCGACTGCGGTGAATGTATCCGCCGCTGTCCGAATAAGGCCAAATACGCTAATTCTTCTGAACTGGAAGATCTCGCTCTTTATGCAAGAAGGGCTGCCCTGATTGCGCCTGCTGTGTATGCTCAGTTCAACCTGCATTATACAACCAGACAGATCCATGAGGCTTTTAAATCGATCGGTTTCACAGATGTATTTGATGTTTCGCCTGATGCACTTACGGTAAGCAGGGCTACTGCGAAACTGTTTGAATCGGGCAGACCGCTTCCGAAGCCTGTTATTTCGTCATCGTGTCCAACGGTGATAAAGCTGATCGAGGTGCGTTTCCCGGCCCTTATAGATAATTTGCTGCCGTTGCTTCCGCCTGTCGAAGTGTGTGCGAGGCGGGTCAGGGAACTACTTGAAAAACAGTTGAAGTCAGGGGAAAAACTTGGAATATTTTTTATATCACCCTGTCCTGCAAAAATTACCGTTGCCCGCAATCCTGTGGGATATGACAAAACTGTCCTTGATGGTGCTTTTTCTTTTGCCAACTTATACCTTCCGCTTATTACAAAATTGCGTGCTATCCGTGATGAGGAAAAACAGCGGCTTGCCGTCTCGCAAAAGGTTCCGGAAGATGGCGGACAGCCGGTTGATACAAATGAAGACAAGAATAGCGTTCCGGATGGCCTTTCATGGGGACGCGAATCGGGAGAAGCTGAACATGTTGCCCGTTATCTCAAGCATCCTGAAAATTTTAACTGGATTACTTCATGCGGTCTTTCGCAGATTACGGAAACGCTTGAGGGGATCGAGGACGGGCAATACAGTATCTATGATTTTGCTGAAATAGCTGCCTGTGCCGGAGGCTGCCTTGGCGGACCGCTTATGATAAAGGCGGTAAGCGAAAGCGGGGCCCATATGCGTATGCGGCTGCGTGAACATCTTGCAGATGCTGAAAAATCATGTGAAAGTCTTGAACCTGAGCAGATTGTGCTTTCAAAGGATATCGCTCCCCGTCCTGCAAGGCAACTGAGTTCCGATTTTGCCCAGGCGAGAAAAATGATGGAACAGCTTGAAGAAATAGCGGCAAAACTTCCGGGACTTGACTGTGGTTCCTGTGGAGCGCCGAACTGCCGTGCGCTTGCTGAAGATATCGTCAGGAAGCAGGCACATCTTGAAGATTGTGTTACTATTATGAAAGCCCGGTATGAAGAACTCCTGTTCGGAAAGGTCCCCGGAACTGATCATGGAAATAAAAAATAATTCTGTCGCAGCTGCCAAAAAGCTGCTCAGACAGGATCTGAAAAGCAGACTTTCGGCTTTGTATAGTGCTTCTCCTGCTGCTGCTGAAACGTGGTCTGTACAGGCTGCCGGTCATATTTTAAGTTCTTCCATTTATGCAGAGGCGGAAACAGTTCTTGCCTTTTTATCATATGGAAGCGAAATAAATACGGATCATCTTGTTAAACATATCCTTACGGATGGCAGAAGGCTCGCTGTACCCCGTATTGTACCCGGAACAGCCGATATGGAATTTCATTTTATTGATGCAAAACTTCCATTCATCAGTCAGATAGTTCCCGGTTCATATGGAATCCCGGAACCTCTGGAAATACTACCAGCCATCGATAAGGCTGATTTTCCGGAACATGCCATCGTTATCGTTCCCGGGCTCGCTTTTACTTCGGATGGCAGAAGACTGGGAAAGGGTAAGGGGTTTTACGACCGGTATCTCAGACAGATTTTTGTTCAAAACAACGGTAGCCGACAGCCCCTTGCCGTTGCAGGTTTCTGTTTTTCCCTGCAGATTGTCGATTCTGTTCCGTATGATACCTGTGATGTTCTGCTGACGCATCTTGCCTGCGAAACGGGAGTGCGCCGGTGCAGCGGACTGTCAGCGTTTTGAATCTGCCGAATACAAGCGGAGCGGAGGAATTTCCGGCAGCCATTGGAGCGCGGTGGTAAAAAAGTCTTCAGCTGTTGAAGTGTTGATAAGTCCGTAATCGGAAAGGTATCTGCCTGCAGCAGCCGTGATGGTATCAGCGGAAGTACTGTCTTTCGTGCTGTCCTGACTGGCAGGTTCCCTCTGTCTCAAACCCGAGCAGAGGAGCAGTGCGGTTCCCCTGTTGGTCTGTGTGTCCGAAAGGGTCTCCTGTATCCATCCGTTTTTTATTGATGATACCGTTTCGGCCTGCTTCTGATTTCCGGCAGAAAGATCCTGTATCAGATTTTTTACGCATGTTCTGTATAATTCGTCGGTTTCGTCTGTATGATCCACACTGCTGAATGTAATAACCGCTGCCTGGATACCATCGGTAGCCCCGGAAATATGTACGACGTCGTTTGCATTCTGCATGTCCTGATTTTTTTTGATTCTGTTTTCCAGTTCCGTCAAGAGTGCGTTGAACCGTACAAAATCAGGCGCTGATGGTTCAGGAGAGGGGAGCCAGTACAGGACCGGATCAGAAAAATTTTTAGTAGGAACGAGGACTTCCGGTCTTGGACCAGCTTTATCAGCGCTTATATCGGTCAGGAAGAGATGTTGCAGTGGTATTTTTTTTCTGCCATTTTTGGGAAATACGGGTCTGGTGAAAGATACTTTTTTCCTGCTGGTACCCGTCTGTCTGGCAAGAATTCCGAAAGTATTTTCCAGCATCGGTCTGATTTTTTCTTCTTCCGGGATATTGCCACAGAATACAATGCTGTATTCCGCAGCATCAAGAAAGGTTGTGTATGCTGCAGGAATTTCGGAATAGCGGAGCTGTGTAAGTATATCATTACCTGCATTGAAAATGGCAGGATAAGGTGTGTCAGCGTACAAAAGTCCGATTGCCCTGCTGTATAGCTGGTATTCCGTACTGCCTCTTTGAATACGCTGCTGTTCCTGTCTGCGGAAAATCAACCCGTCCGCGGATGAAGGCTTTATGCTGCCGTAGATTATTGCCTTTGAAATACATTCAAGGCAGGTGCCGATATCCCCGGACAGGCATTCAACTGTAATAGTAGAATCTGCAAGTCCTGTTTCGGCCAGTATTTCAGGATTACCGGAAACCGTACCGCTGCGCTCAGCTTCAGCAATTGACGATTGAATGTTCTCTGAGAGTGCATTAACAAGAACTTCTTCGAGTCCCGGATTATCCGGTGCAGTCGAAAGTTCTCCTCCGGAAATCGAAACTGCAATAACGGCTGTCGATGAAAGCGGATTCCGTCTGAGTACAACCGGTATGCCATTTCCGAGAATAAAGGAGCCGAGATCCGCCCGGTTACGTTCGCAGTAATCCGGTTCATTCTGTTCTGCCTGCACCTGTTCAGACTGATACGCAGTAGCAGCAGTCATATCTGTGCCTTTTTTTATTTTATCATAGAGTTCCTGTGTATACCATGAGCCGTTTTTTGCCGTGACCTGTTCGTATCCCGCTTCCTTAAAATCGGTAGCATATTTTGCATATATATCACTGTTAACAAGTACAAATACGTAAGGCGTCTCTCCATCAAATGTTTTAACCAGCTGCCCGGTATTTTCATTTCGTATTTCTGAGGGGTGAGAAAGCAGTGCTGCCGGAATCGTTGTTTTTTCCGGTTTTGTCTGAATGCATACTGCCCAGAATTGCGATAGCATATCCATAAATGAAGCGCTGCTGCGGAAACGGGTTTGATACTGTCCGGACAGTTTACTTTTTGATTTTTCGATTTCTTCCGGTGTACAGGTATCTGCTGCGTTTTTTATACAATCCGTGAAAGTTTCTGCCTGAACGACAGGCGATGTCTTGTTTTTCTCAAGCAGTGACTGGAAAATCAGCCGGGAACTCCCGTTTTTATGTACTGCTGCGGCACTGATATATTCTTCTCCCCGTATCGAAAGATATTTTTCTGCGAGGAGCTTTTTTTTCAGTGAAGATGAATCCGCATCGAACGCTGCTGCTGCAATATCTGTCTGCACGGCGGAAAGTGATGTAAACTGAACGACGATCTGTGTCATGTCCGCTGTAATAAGTTTGTCTGAGATGACAAACTTTCTTTGTCCGGAAGGTGAAATACGGAAAGAACCGTCATCAGATGGAGCGCCCGACGGGGAAACTGTCTCCGCCGTAAAATATTTTTTTACAAGCTGCAGGCCACGTGCCGCGCTGATACCGCCGCTGATAAAAAGTGCGCTGTTCTGAGGTGTATACCGGTTTTTACCGATGGCGGTAAGTATCGTTCTGCTTTCTTCGGAGGTCATGGCAGTGAAAATAGCCGGATAAATTCCTGAATCCTGTTTCCACGGTGCTTCGGAAAAAACCCGGGCATCTATGCTGCTGTTGATGAAACCTGCCGTACTGAAGGCGTACTGTATTACTTCTGCTTTCAGTACTGAAAGCTGTTTTTTCAGATCAGCATCGTTGAATACCGGAGAAAAAGCACAGCAGGACAGCTGCGACAGGGCCTGCTCTGTCTGTGAAGGCGTTACTGACATGATAAAACGGGCTGAATCTGCCGTACATTCCGAGGACATGGTATCCGGATACCATACGGACGGTAATTCCATCTGATTTACAGTACTAAAGGCTTTTTTTCCGGAAGACGCAAATAATTTTACATATAGCGGGAAAAAGCCTGCTGTTTTCGGAGTCTGGGCACTGTATCCGGCACGTACAGTATATTCAATCCGTACGACAGCAGATGAAAAATCTTCAAGAACGAATACCTGCAATCCATTTTCGAGTGTATATTCATGAAAGGCAGATGAAGTTTCCGTCGACAGGATATTTTCTGTCTGTGCTGCCACAGACAACGCTGTACCTGTCAGTAAAAGCAGTACCAGTTGCCACAGTTTGTTATGGATGTTCATAGCTGTTTTACTATATCATCCCTGAAGACTCTTTTCCACCACAGGTACCTGTATACCAGGAGACACGCTGATTGAGTCCTGATGGCATAATCAGTGTTTCCTTTGTGTTTGACAAACGGATAGATACGATAGTACAATACTCAGATTTTACAGGAATTGGTATGTCTAAACTTACATTAATTGAAGATACAGCTAAAACCGGCGTTCCGTCAGAACTGACGGACGGAAAAAGGCATCTTACTGCCCGGGAAATAGATATCCTGAAAAGCAACGGTAATGTCTCCGGTGATAACAACTGGCAGAATATCTATGTCAGTGACCGTCCGGGAGAATTTTCTGCGGATCTGGTCAGGCACTGCGAATTATACGGCTTCGTTATTATAGGAAAACTCCGGCCTGCGACATTGAAGTATCATGATCTTGAGCTGCATACGGGGTTGTATTATTCGAGAATAGAAAATACAGTTGTTGGTGACGACAGCGTAATACGGAACGTTGCTTATCTGGCAAATTACCGCATCGGCAGCCGGGTTATGCTGTTCAACATACAGGAAATGAGTTGTACAAGCCATTCGAAATTCGGTAACGGAATTCTGAAAATGGGAGAACCTGAGGAAAACCGGATCTGGATCGGTGTGGGTAATGAAAACAACAACAGGGCCGTTCTTCCGTTTGAAAGTATGATTCCTGCTGACGCCTTCCTGTGGTCGCGCTACAGGGATGACAAACTCCTTATGCAACGCTTTGTGGAACTGACTGAATACGGCAATACAGGTACTCTTGATACGTATGGTATTGTGGAAGATGATGCCGTCATAAAAAATACAACACTTATAAAAGACGCGAAGATAGGTAATTCAGCCTATATAAAAGGTGCTTTCAAACTGAAGAATATTACGGTACTGTCTTCACCTGAAGAAGGTTCCCAGATCGGCGAAGGTGTCGAAATGGTAAACGGTATTATGGGTTACGGAAGCAGGGTTTTCTATCAGGCGGTCGCGGTTCGTTTTGTTATCGGACGGAACTGCCAGTTGAAATATGGTGCACGTTTACTTAATTCTGTTCTCGGTGATAATTCTACGGTTTCGTGCTGTGAGCTGCTGAATAATCTTATCTTTCCGTTTCATGAGCAGCATCATAATTCTTCTTTCCTGATAGCTACGACGATTATGGGACAGTCTAACATCGCTGCCGGTGCAACAATCGGCAGTAATCATAATTCGCGCAGTCCCGACGGTGAAATATATGCCGAACGGGGATTCTGGCCGGGGCTCTGTTCCGATTTCAAGCATAACAGCAGGTTCGCTTCGTTTACGCTCGTGTCAAAAGGCTCTTATCAGCACGAACTGAATATAACGTATCCGTTTTCGCTGGTAGCCCCCGGAGGAACTGACGAACCAGTCCACATTGTACCGGCATACTGGTTTCTATTTAATATGTTTGCGATTGCCCGTAACAATTATAAATTCAGAAAACGTGACAACCGGATTATAAAGGTCCAGCATATTGAAACCGATCCGCTGGCCCCTGATACCATGCAGGAAATCATGCAGGCACTCAACAGGATTATAGAGCTTACGGGGGTATATCTTCTTTCTTCCCTGGACAAAGCTGCGATGGACGCGGCCTCTGGCAGTGCGCTTTATCAGACTGCAAAAAATTTTCTGCATCATAATCCTGATGCTTCCTTTACGCTTACTGATATGTACTGCCAGAAGAAGTACGGCGCTGTAATATACAAACCTGTTCAAGGCTATAAGGAATACCGGAAAATAGTGAAATATTTCGCGGCTCGGACGCTGATGGAATACTGCACGGAGAAGAAATATAATACGCTGAATACGGTGCGTGTTGCAGAACTGGAAAAAGAACCATTATATACGTCGTGGATAAATGCCGGAGGCCAGATAATCCCTGAGGACAAAATACGGGAACTGTTTACTGATGTAAAAGAACATAAAGTTACAACATGGGATCAGGTGCATCGCTTCTATGACGTATGCGAGGAAAATTACCGGCTGTACAAAGCCCGTTATGCCCTGTATCTGCTTGAGCAGCTGTATTCGCGACCCATGTCGGAGTTTACTGCAGACATATATGAAAATATTATTTCGGATGTGACAGCTGTATCAAACGGCATGTATCTTGCTTCCATAAGTTCACGTGCAAAAGATTACACCGATTTCTTTCGTACAATGACGTACCGCAATGAAGCGGAAATGACTGCCGTTCTTGGTACCATTGACGATAACGATTTTCTCCATACGCTTCAAACCGCTACGGAAAAATTTAACGACAATCTCGGATCCGTATTTAAAGGACTATGCAGCCGG
>DCFS01000105.1 GCA_002319875.1 Treponema sp. UBA1798
GGGCAAATCAGATGAGCGATACTGCAGAAAATGAAAAGACGATTGCGGAGGTCATCAGACTATCGCGAAAAATCGTTATAAAAATAGGGAGCAATACCCTTGCAAAGTCAGACGGCACACCGAATTTTGAATTTATGCAGTCCTTTACGAAACAGTGCAATGGTCTTATAAAAACAGGAAAACAGATCGTACTTGTATCTTCCGGCGCACAGATAAGCGGTTTATCAGCTATTTCCGGCTGGGCTCACAAAAAAGATGTACATTACCGGCAGGCCCTCTGTGCTATAGGGCAGGTCGAACTTATGGATAAATGGAGACAGGCTTTCCGCGAACAAAATCTTCATATCGGTCAATTGCTCCTGACAAAAGACGACTTTGAGGACGATCACAGAACGCTTAATATGCGTAATACGCTTTTTACTCTCGTAGATGAGGGTGTTGTACCAATAATCAATGAAAACGATTCTGTTTCTTTTGATGAAATACGTATCGGTGACAATGATAATCTGAGCGCACTCACGGCGATTCTCTGGAGTGCGGATCTGTTAATTCTGTTCAGCGATATAGACGGAGTATATACAGACAATCCCAAAACAAATAAAAATGCAAAACTGATCAAAAGTGTTACTGATATAAATCAACTTCGCAGGCAGATAAAAATCGGTTCAACGAACAGTTTCGGTTCTGGAGGAATCGAAACGAAACTACAGGCTGCAGAAAAAACTACTTCATGCGGGATTCCTATGCTCCTTGCCAATGGCAGTCAAACGGATGAACTTTCAAAACTGGCAGACGGTAAAGCCTGTGGAACTTTGTTTCTCGCCGACGAAAATTGTCTTATACGGGCTCTGGAGGCAAACTGATGACAAAGTCCAATAGTATAATCGGGTTTATAGGATGCGGTTCCATGGGAGGGGCTCTCGTTCAGGCAATGGTAAAACAGATATCCGCGGATAATATCCTTGTTTCAGCAGCACATTATGAGCATGCACAAAAACTGGCTGAAAAAACCGGCTGTATTGCCTGTAAAACCAATATACAGGTTGCAGAAGAGGCAGATATTCTTTTTCTTGCAGTAAAACCGTTATATATGACGCAGATACTGCATGAAATAAAAGGAAACCTTAAAAATAGTGTTGTTGTTGTATCTATGGCAGCCGGTATTACACTCGAAAGACTTTCGGCAGACCTTCCTGATACTGAAATTATCAGGATTATGCCGAATATGCCTGCAGCTGTCGGAGAAGCCATGACAGCGCTTTGTTGTACAGACGGCGTAAAAGCAGAAACCGTTGCCTGCATAGCAGCGTTGCTGAGTTACGCAGGCAAGGTTGAAACAGTTCCTGAAAAACTTATGGACTGTGTGACTGCCGTAAGCGGATCAGGTCCGGCATATGCATTTATATTTATAGAAGCAATGGCTGATGCAGCCGTACGTTTCGGCATGCCCCGCAGACAGGCTTACATTTATGCTGCACAAACACTTAAAGGTGCTGCTGCTATGGTACTGACGGACGAAAGATGCCCCGGGGCGCTCAAGGACGCAGTATGCTCTCCTGCAGGAACGACAATCGAAGGTGTTGCAGCTCTTGAAAAAGCAGGTTTCCGCAGTGCTGTCATTGATGCAGTAACTGCTGCGCACGACAAAGCCGCAGCAATGAAAAAATAGAGCCATAAAAGCGTTTGCAAAACCCGCCTGACTTTTGTAAACGCCTCCAGGGCAAAGTGCAGGTTCAGACATATTATCGTAATGTTTCACAGCATTTTACAAACGCATCCATCCTTGAATCAATAAATTTATCTTTATGATAGACAAGATGAAAAATACGCTGCCTCATATTCCGTGCTATCTGCCGCGGCGGAATATACAACCGCAGTTGCCCCTTCTTAATCTCCTGCTGTATCAAATAATAAGAAATAACCGTCATTCCGAGTCCTGCTTTTACAAGCGCAATGATTGTCTGTGTATTAGCAACAACCCATTTTTCAGGAAGATCCGCCTCAGCAAAAGATTCAGCAATCATCGCATCAGAAAGTTCCCTTGTTCCTGAACCAGATTCACGGAGAATGAATACAGGGTTTTCAGGTATACAGTATGCAGGCGAAGCTGCAAAAACAAGCTCATCCCGTATAACTGGAAATTGCAAAATATCAGGAGAACCGATACGGCCTTCAACAACAGCTATATCAAGACTGCTTTCAAGGATCATTTTTTCTATGATATGTGTATTGAATACTGACACCGAAGCTGCGTGCGGCTGATATTCCTTCAATATTCCCGGCAGCAGAATAGTACCTGCTGTAAAAGACGCACCTATTCTGAGCGGTAATACTTCGGACACTGTTTTCATAAGCAAATCAAGCTCATTAAAACTACCGACTAAATGACGCGCATAACCGAGCAGTTTTTTCCCTTCCGGAGTAAGATATAACCTTCGGTTAAGACGATCAAACAGTTTTATTTTATAATATTGTTCAAGTTCGACTATTGTCTGGCTTACAGAAGGTTGCGCAACATGAAGTACTTCCGCAGCCCTCGTAATACTGCTTGCATGATCTACAACAGTAATAAATACAGTCAGATGCCGTAATGTCATAACTATTTACCTATTAATTCTATAAAATAATAATATTTTACTATCATAAACAAAAAGAGTACAGTAATGCCGACAAAGATCTTTGTACTATCTTTTTAACCGGAGTTATTATGACATTTAGTGATTTTTTTAAAAAAAATACCATAGGGATACTTGTGTGCATCGTCATCGGAATGCCCGCCTATCTGCTTGGAATCAAATTCCCTATAATCGGGGGGCCTGTATTTGCGATTCTTACCGGCATGACAGTTTCACTATGTATTAAAGACAAAACAGCCCTTCAAAAAGGGATCTCTTTTACTTCAAAGAAAATACTTCAGTATGCAGTAATTTTATTGGGATTTGGTATGAATATTTCAGCTATTCTGGCTAAAGGAGTTCAATCTCTCCCCATTATTATCTCCACGATCTCAGCCTCACTTATCGCTGCCTTTGTATTTTCAAAACTATTCAGAATACCAGGGAAAACCGCCACGCTCATTGGAGTCGGATCCTCTATCTGCGGAGGATCTGCAATAGCTGCTGCTGCACCAGTCATCGATGCAAATGATGAAGAAATAGCACAGGCAATTTCCGTAATTTTTCTTTTCAATATCATTGCGGCACTTATATTTCCTACAATAGGTACAGCAATCGGTATGACAAATGAAGGTTTTGGCCTCTTTGCAGGTACAGCGGTCAACGATACTTCATCGGTAACCGCTGCTGCAAGCGCATGGGACGGAATACACGGAAGCAATACCCTTCAGGATGCTGCTATCGTCAAGCTGACAAGAACTCTTGCGATTATTCCCATAACACTGGTACTGGCCATAATCCGCATGAAACACGAAAAAAACACATCCGGCAGCAGTTTCAACTTTGTAAAGATTTTTCCATGGTTTATTCTCTGGTTTTTATGTGCCTCCGTTATTACGACCGTATGTAATCTCAAACCATCTGTTACCGATCCATTAAAATGGTTAAGCCGTTTCTTTATCATTATGGCTATGGCTGCAATAGGTTTGAATACAGATATTGTCAGTCTGGTCAAAAAAGGCAGCAAACCCATTTTTCTCGGTTTTCTGTGCTGGATCTGTATCATTACTGCAAGCCTGGTTTTACAGCATATGCTGCATATCTGGTAAATAAATTCAAACTTGCATACTATTGAAAACAGTATCAGTCTTTCAATGCACGGTATGCATCAAAATCGCTGAGCATTTCGGGATCTTTTTCAGAATCCAGAAGGCTGACTACAACAGCAACTATAAGGCAAATAAGGAATCCGGGTGCTATTTCATACAAATCAAATATGCCGCCATGAAGGTTATGCCAGACAATAACAGTAACACCGCCCGCTATCAGTCCTGAAAGTGCTCCGGTACGTGTTGCACCTCTCCAGAACAAAGCAAGGAGAACAAGAGGACCGAAAGTTGCTCCGAAACCGGCCCATGCATAACTGACCAGGCTGAAAATAGAACTCGAAGGGTTCAGAGAAAGAAACGCTGCAATCACGGCGATCACGAGAACGGTACCACGGCTTACATGCATCATACGGGCAGCATCTGCCCGGCGGTTCATAAAACTGGAATAAATATCTTCGCTAAAAGCAGAGGCTGCTACAAGAAGTTGTGAATCTGCTGTACTCATAGCTGCAGCAAGTATTGCACAAAGAAAAATTCCGCCGATAAAAGGGGCATAGGTCTGTTTAAGCGTTGCAATAACGACAGTTTCCTGTGCACCTTCCGCCAGAGGAGACGAAAGATAAGCCTTCGCAAAAGCGCCGATCATCAGCGCACCTATAAAAGCAAGAGTAACCCATACCATGGCAATACGCCGGGAAAACTTTATTTCTTTATTACTCCTGATACCCATGAACCGTACAAGAATATGAGGCATACCAAAATAGCCAAGTCCCCATGCAAGTGAAGAAGCTATATCCATCGCTCCGAAATGTGAAGAGCCATTGACGAACGGATTAAGAAACTGAGAGCCGAACTGCCCAACCTTTTGAACAGCAGCAGAAGGTCCACCAAGCGTCACCATCATTACCGCAGCGGTAATAACCAGAGCTATAAACATAAGCGTTCCCTGAATAAAGTCAGTCGCGCAAACAGCCAGATAGCCGCCAAGCATCGTATAAGTAAGTATGACGGCTATTCCGATAAACATTGAAATGAGGTATGGAATCCCAAATACTGAATTAATCAGTTTAGCACAAGCTACAAAACCGCTCGCCGTATATATAGTAAAAAATATCAGAATAAATACTACAGAAACGAATGAAATAATGTGAGATTTATCTCTAAACCGGTTTGTCAGGAATTCCGGTATTGTTATCGCATTGCCGCAGGCAATTGTATATTTTCTGAGCGGCTTTGCTACAAGAAGCCAGTTAAGATACGTTCCGATCTCAAGCCCTATGGCAGTCCAGAACGCTTCCTTTAAGCCTGTAAGATATGCCACTCCCGGCAGCCCCATCAAAAGCCATCCTGACATATCCGAAGCCTCTGCACTCAATGCAGTCATCCATGGCCCGACGTTTCTGCCTCCAAGAAAAAAATCGGCAGATGAATTGTTTTTTTTCATGTATCTAAGGCCAACATATATCATCAAAACCAGATACAAAACAAAAGCAATAAACCGTAATACTATTTCTGAACTCATGCATAGCTCCTCAATTTTTGTTTATTGTAAGAGAAAAAATAGAGACTGGCAAGCAGATTATTTATAAATATGCATAATTTTATGAATAATATGCAATAATATAATATCCCGAAGTATTAAACCCCGCTGTTTTATATAAACTGGATGCACTAATATTTTTTTCCTTTACAAAAAGCACACAGTCCTTTTTCTGCTGCTCAAGTAACTGCACGATTGCGGTTACTGCTGAAAAACCATATCCAAGGTTCCGGCAGGAAGGCAGCGTATAGACTCCTCCAAGCTGACTGCAATGTATGCCCGAAGCGTTCGTACCTGCCTTTGACACAAAATCTCCGGTACCGGCAGGATGAGGCACTGCAAAAACAATTCTATTTCTGAGAGTTCGCAAAAGCTGCTGGCGGCACAGTCCATAATCAAGCTG
The DNA here is from genome assembly GCA_002319875.1 of Treponema sp. UBA1798. Lineage (GTDB taxonomy): Bacteria > Spirochaetota > Spirochaetia > Treponematales > Treponemataceae > Treponema_D. The sequence goes on from DCFS01000105.1 coordinate 5,668, forward strand.
CTGTCCGACAGGAAGGACTTCCTCCATCTGATATGCAGACTCCAAAGGCATTAAATCCTCGATGTTATCCACGGAACACCGTACGACCCTGTATGCCGATCTTCCTGTTGCCATGCGCGATCCGCATTTTCTGAACATCAGAATATAATGGTTAAACTGCAAAGGGACACCCAATCCCATACGGAAAAAGAGATCTGTCAAGAATAGAGAACCATGCACTTCTCCATTCACGCAGAAAAGTCTATGCCCATAAAAGAAATTGCTTAAAAGAGGTTCATAGCTGCTGAAATCTTCAATAAAAGGAAAACAGTGAAGGACCGACCCGTTCTTAGAGAGCGAAAAGACGCCCCTGATTTCATCATTCCGTTGCAATGTATATACTTCAATATCTTTGCGATATTCAATAATACCGCAGCAGAGCGAGGCACAGAAAGTCTCGTAACGTTCAAGAAACAACAGTACCCCGGAAGCATTATCCGGATACCAGCGGACCAGATTCATAAAGCAAAAACAGGAACCGGTTTTGAAAAATAATTTCCCTGTATGATGTCACAATTATATTTAAGCAGGAATTTCAATTGTTCCTTCTGTTCTACACCTTCCGCTACAACAAATAATCCCAACTGATGTGCCATAGTAATAATCGTTTTTACAAGATTCTCTTTTTCAGGTACAGACAAAATCGTATCTGTAAACGATTTGTCAATTTTCAAGATATTAAAAGGCAGTAACCGGAGATAACTCAACGATGAATAACCTGTTCCGAAGTCATCAAGGGCTATTTTTATCCCGAGATTATGAATCTCCTGAAGTTTTTTACGGGCAGTTTCTGGAGAAGTGAGACATACACTTTCCGTTATTTCAAATTCCAGATTTTCCGGGTTCATTTTCGTCATACCAAGGATTTCCTTTACATCATCAAGGAAAGCAGAATCCCTGAACTGCATAACTGAAATATTCACAGCCAGAACAGGAGAAGGATCAAACGATGTATACATCTTCATATAATCAGAAATGCTCTGCAGCAGAATCCATTTGCCGATAGCTATTATATCGCCATTTTCTTCTGCAAGCGGAATAAATACGGATGGCTCCACGCTTCCCAGTAATGGTGAATTCCAGCGGGTAAGAACTTCAAAACCCCGTAGTTTGCGATTGGCAAGAAAAAACTGCGGCTGATATTCGATATATAATTCGCGGTTTTCAAGAACAAAATGCAGCTCATGTTCCATCTGGATTTTCTTTTCAAGTTTTGATCGCATAGTATCGTTAAAAAACAGACATCTGTTTCTACCTTCCAGCTTCGCCTGATATAGCGCTATATCAGCAAAACGGAGGAGTTCGGATACCGTTTTTCCGTCTTCCGGGAAACGGGCCATGCCAATACTGCATGTAACGACATAATTTCTGCTTTTAAAAAGAAAGGGCATGGATACAGCTTTATTTACCGTTCGCCCGAGGGACATAAGTTCTGCATCTGATTTCGGGAACGGTACGACTATCAAAAATTCATCCCCACCCATACGACCGAAAGTCATACCGGCAGAAAGGAACGGTTTAATATTATGCACGACCTCATTAAGAAAAATATCTCCTATCTGATGACCGAGAGAATCATTAATTGTTTTGAAATTATCCATATCGATAAACATAATCGAAAAACCGGATAATGTTTTTTCTCCTGAAATAAGATTTGTAATAACAGAAATTATTTTTTTTCTGTTTGCCAGTCCGGTTAAATCATCGGAAAATGTCATACGATCAAGTTCAGCAATAGTATCTTTTATGCGGTCAAGCTGTCTATAGAGGATAATAGATATAAGAATAGCCAAACAGGAACCGGCAATACCCGATATAGCCATTATTGCAGGATGTTCTGCAGACATCCACAAAACCTGTAAAATGGAAAGACTATTAAAAAAAATCTGTGCCCAGAACCCATTCTTCTGGAATTTTATAACCAGCAGAATCGATATAAAAGCCTGCATTATGCCTGCTAATGAAAAACGCAGACTTAACAGACCCATTTGTTCATGAGACAATTCCGTAACTGAATTTCCCCGTACGATCAATACGAACAAAACAGGGCGGACAGCGATAAGAATAACACTCAAAAATATCAGGCCAGAGAAACTGATATATTTTATTATAGTTTCTCTGTTTTTTAAACCATCCATCTAACACAGTATAAGTGATATTTTTAAAAAAAGCTAACAGATTTTAAGAGTAAAAGCATTTTAGAACGTCACGTTATGCAGCCAGCGCCCCGAACGAAGTCTGATAAATCCTGTTACAGCCTTCAACAGCTGCTCCGTCTGAAGACACAGATAAATCTGCCACGGTTCCCAGTGAAAAACAAAAGCAGCTGCAAAGCCCAATGGTATGGACACAGTCCACATCCAGAACAGATCACAGAAGGCGCCGAATTTTGTATCACCACCGGAACGGCAAATTCCGACAATCATACACATATTAAACGCATTAAACGGATAATTACACATAAGAACAACAAGCATCAACTGTGCCTGCCAGAGGATTCCCCTGTCAACTTTAAATATCAGAGGTAATGTAAGGGATAACGGGTATAACAGGATTCCGAAAAAAAAGGCCATCAACGGCATGAACCATGCAAACCTGTTTGCATATCTTCTCGCCTCATCTGCATTACCGCTGCCAATACGTTTCCCTATAATGATTGCAGCACCATTTCCCATACCAATAAAAAAGACCCATGTCAGCTGCGAAACAGTCGTCGTAATATTGAATGCAGCTATCGAATTGGTTCCTGCATGTGCAAAGATGGAATTTTGAATCGTAATGCCAGTTCCCCATAATGTCTCATTAAAAATTACAGGAAGAGCTATTTTTATAAATCTGATAACCGTATAGTGATCAAAATTAAATATTTCCTTGAGAGGTCCTGATGCTTCATAATGTTTCGAATATGAATATATCAGCAGGATAGCAAGCTCGGCTACACGGGAGATAACAGTTGCAATAGCAGCTCCTGTAACCCCCATCGCTGGAACAGTGAGACAAAAACGTCCGATACTAAATGACATACCGAATATCAAAAGATAATTAAACAATGCATTTATAAAGAAAGAAACCATAGTACTTACCATCGGAAGTCTGACATGCTCGGTACTACGGAATGCAAACTGATATACAAATCCGAACGCCATAAAAGGATAGCTGATTCCGACATAGCGCAGATAACTGCCTCCGCTACTGATAACTGCAGGATCCTTTGAATATAAGGAAATCAGCGTTTCTGGAAAAATTATTGCCAAAAAAGCGAACAGCAGCGATACGATCATGGATATCGAAAGCATAATTCCCATTGTATGCCTGATACCGGCAATATCTTTTTTCCCCCAATACTGGGCAATAAAAATGGAACCTCCGCTTGAAATTCCGAAGAGGATCATATTCAGGATAAAAAAAATCTGATTACCAAGTCCGACCGCAGCTATCTGCACAGCACCAAGTTGTCCGACCATGATTGTATCAAGCATGTTTACAAACGTCTGCATCAATTGCTGCAACGTAATGGGCAATGCAATAAAGAGCAACGCTTTATAAAAGCCCTGCAGGCTTTCTG
>DCFS01000260.1:0-6775 GCA_002319875.1 Treponema sp. UBA1798
CGAGTGGAGACCGCTCCGTCATTTTTACCTCCGGAAACCTTACAATATGCTATAGAAACGTATTGTACCGGCCTGACGTCGGCTTGTACATATCAAATTTTCTACAAAATATAAAAAAACATATCTGAATACATCAGCGTCCTGGTCCTTTACAATTTTCCTTCATATACCAACAGATCCTTTCCATCTATGGTCACTGTAAGGCCGTTTTCAATGGTATGTGCCGGTTTACCTGCCCCGGCTATCCATACGAGGTTCCGGTTTATAAGTTTCATCGTATCGACAGGTATTTCATTTGCTTCTTCACAGATAACACCGTCTACAATACGGAGAATCGGAATCCAGTCTTCATTGATCACAGGACAAAGCAGTATTTCACCGCTGCGCCGGCGGAGCGCTGAAAATGCCTCATCCGGAGTCGCTGCTTTTACAATACGTCCTGACATGCGCATACCGCCGGTACCGCTGCCGCCGATATGGCCGCGTGCAAGCACATTACCGACAAGAAGAACGCGTATGGTGTTTACCGGAATGGGACTTGCCAGCGGGATTCCCGCACACAGTATGATCCGGTCACTCTGGTGGACAAAATCTGCATCGATTGCAATCTTAACGGCGTTCTGAACCATTTCCTCACTGTCGTCTGCAATCTTCGAGACGAGCGGGAAAACACCCCAGTTGAGCAGCAGCTGACGCTGAACCTGCGGATCCGGTGTTACTGCAAGGATCGCCTGTTCCGGACGGAAAGTACTGATCATCCGGGCCGTATGTCCGCTCATTGTAGGGACAATAATCACCATAGCTTTCGTTCTGTCCGCTGTCTCATATGCCATTCGCGCCATAATCCGCCCGACAGTTACATTGCTGTCCTGCTCCGGTACAGTTGTCTTTATACGCCTGCAGTAATCTTCGCTGTCTTCCACGGTCTGCGCAATACGGGCCATTGTTTCAACGGATTCCAACGGATATGCACCGCTTGCTGTTTCACCTGAAAGCATGACTGCATCAGTCCCGTCGAATATCGCATTTGCAACGTCGGTGAGTTCCGCCCTTGTCGGGCGCGGATTTACGATCATCGAATCAAGCATCTGTGTGGCCGTTATAACAGGTTTACCGACTTTACGGCATTCTTCAATGATATGTTTCTGTGCAAGCGGAATGCGTTCCGTCGGCAGCTGGACGCCAAGATCGCCGCGGGCCACCATGATACCATCGGCTGCTACGGCTATGTCGCGTATATTATCGAGTCCTTCTTCACTTTCGATTTTTGCAATAATCTTCATATCAGAGCCGAGTGAATCAAGGTAATGACGGATATCATGCACTTCGCTGGCAAAACTTGTAAAACTTGCCGCTATAAAATCGCATTTCATCTGCACGCAGAACGCGATGTCATCTTTGTCCTGTTCGCTCATTATCGGCAGTCCTGCGTGAATGCCGATAAGATTGACATTTTTTTTACTGCCGATCACCGCGGTATTTACAGCCGTACAGATGACGACTTTTCCGTCTGTCGATTCGACGTCAAGTTCGAGAAGCCCGTCGGCAATCAAAATTCTGATTCCGGGGGTTACGCGTCCGGGAAGTTCTTTCCAGCTGAGAGAAATATGAGCCGGTTCCTTCCCTTTTGCCGCAGTCACCGGGCAGCCGTCGACGGAAACAAGAACCCTGTCTCCTTTTACAATCGATATCTTTCCATTGCCTTCCACACTGCCGGTTCTGATTTCAGGCCCCTTCGTATCCATCATAAGTGCAACAGGTATTCCTTCAGATTCGGAAGCCCGGCGGACGCGTTCCATCCTTTTCCTGTGCTCTTCATGATCGCCATGTGAAAAATTAAACCGGGCAACGTTCATACCCGCATGAAGCATTCCGACGACGATTTCATCCGTATCGGTTGAAGGCCCCATGGAACAGACAATCTTAGTTTTACGCGATGTCATCCTATACCTCCAGAATCAGTATACACTTGAAAGACAGGCAGAGAGTTCGTTTTCCGTCCGTTTCAGGCTGTCCATCATTTCACCGAACATTTCCGAAGCATCGATTTTGTATTCAACTACAGGATTTTTCTGCGCATATGTTCTCAGATATACGCCTTCCTTGAGAGATTCAAGCGATTCAAGGTGGTCTGCCCACGCGCTGTCGACTGCTGAAAGCAGCGGCAGCTTTACTGCAGGGTCTCTATCGGAATCGAGTATGGTATGCCGGTAAGCATACAGTGTCGTACGTTCGTCGTTGAGGACGTCGTCAAAATCAAGCAGATGCTTCCGTACGTCAAAATTATTGCGTTCGGTCAGCTGTTGTGCCGAAGAAGCGCTGATTCGCGGATTATTAGGAAAACGCCTGAACAGTTCGTCTTCACGACAAATAAAAAACTTACTTCTGCCCGGATCGCCCTGTCGGCCGGAACGACCCCTCAGCTGATTGTCTATCCGCCTGCTTTCATAGCGTTCAGTACCGATAACATATAATCCTCCGGCAGCTTTTACCTCTTCGTACGCTCCCGGGTATGATTCCGGATTTCCGCCAAGTTTGATGTCGGTTCCGCGGCCTGCCATATTCGTTGCGATAGTGACAGCTCCTTTTTTTCCTGCCTGGGCAATAATGGAAGCCTCCCGCGCATTATTTTTTGCGTTCAATACATTATGCGGAATGCCGTGTATTCTCAGCAGGGATGAAAGCAGTTCTGAATTCTGCACGGATGACGTTCCAACGAGCACAGGCTGGCCTCTTTTTCGGGCTTCCGCAATCTCATCACAAACCGCCTTCCATTTTTCATGCGCCGTATCGAATACAGAATCATCGACGTCGTCCCGTACCATAGGACGGTTTGTCGGAATGACAATGACACCAAGCCCGTAGATTGCCCTCAGTTCTTCTGACTGGGAACGCGCAGTGCCCGTCATACCGGAAAGCTTTTCATACATTCTGAAAAAATTCTGATAGGAAATTTCCGCAAATGTCCTCGTCTGTTTTTTTACCTTCAGACGTTCTTTCGCCTCGATTGCTTCGTGAAGCCCGTCGCCGTACCGGCGTCCGGTCAGAACACGTCCGGTAAATTCGTCGACAATGAGTACTTCGCCGCCTGAAACTATATAATCCTTATCTTTCTGATACATATACCGGGCATTTACCGCTTCGATCACATAATGGACAAGTGTAAAGTTTTCCGGATCGTACATACTGCCGTCGATCAGTTTCATCTGTCTGAGCAACTGTTCGACGTGCTCCATGCCGTCTTTGGTCAGAGAGGCTTTTTTATGGTTCCTGTCAAGCGTATAATCTCCGACCGGTTTTTCGTCAAACAATTCATCAGGATACCGGTCCGTACCCGGAATTTTTTCTACTTCCTGCAGCCGGGCAGCGATGCTGTCTGCAGCCCGGCATAAGGCTGAGTCGTCGCCGCCTTCACCTGAAATAATAAGCGGTGTACGCGCTTCGTCGATAAGAATGGAGTCGGCTTCGTCGACGACTGCATAATGGAAACCGCGCTGTACCATCCTGTCTGCAGAATACTGCATGTTGTCGCGCAGGTAATCGAACGCGAACTCACTGTTCGTACCGTATGTAATATCACAGTCGTACGCTTCCCTCCGTTTACCGGCAGGCATTTCCGCATAAATTACGCCGCAGCTCACACCGAGGAAACGGTATACTGCACCCATCCATCCGGCATCGCGTTTAGCAAGATACTCGTTTACTGTAATTATATGTACGCCCTGGCCGTACAGACTGTTAAAATATGCCGGCATAACGCATACGAGCGTTTTTCCTTCGCCGGTTTTCATTTCCGCGATATTTCCCTGATCAAGCGCTACCGCTCCCATGATCTGAACATCAAAAGGGCGTTCTCCCAGGACGCGGAATGCAGCCTCACGCGCAAGCGCAAAAGCATCGGTACGAACCTCTGCGGCCTTTTCACCTGAGGCAAGGCGTTTTTTCAATGCAGCAGTTTCTGCAGGAAAATCACTGTCCGGGATCGAATGCGCCCACGGTTCCCGCTCAAGAATCTGCTGCGCAAAAACACGCAGCTTCAACGCATCACGGTCGTCTTTCGTCCCGAATATAAACGTTATAAATTTGGAATTCAAATACATATACTTCTCCTGTATGGTTTTGTCGTGTGAGAAAAAATAAATCGCAAAACTGCAGGAAATTCTATTTTACGGTCTGAAGCTGAATAATACGGAGGATATATCTGTTAACAATGGAACAAATGTAAACGACGGGAAACAAAAACAGAAATATAACGGGAACGGCAGTTTTCCCAGAAAGCATACCGGATCCTGAAACCTGAAATTTCTGCGTACGGAGTTCTTTTACAGGAGAACTGTCTGCACCGCTGATGATAACCGGAAGAAGCGCACTGCCGGTTCTTCCGACCATTTCCCGGCTTCCGTCTTTTTCAGGTCCGGAATATACCATACTCTCCGATACACATATACCTGCGGACAAAAAAAGGAGCGGAAATATCAGTATGTAAAGCAGGTAACGGAACGTCATGTATATATACTATTGATTTTCTGCCGCAGGGTCAACGTGCCGTATGTTGCAGCGGAGATGCTGTACAGCGCCGCTGCAACGGGTAAATATGCCCAGCGTCAGCTTTTATCCTTTTTCTGATGTTCCGTCAGTTCCGCGCGGTACAGCTGAACATTCTTTCCGAGCTTCTGATTCAGGACTGCCTGTGCGTCGTCGAATTCATCCTGAACAGATACCTTTGTTACCAGAAGGCTGCCCGATTCAAGTGTATAGGTAAAAGAACCAAGATACACGTATTTTGCTTCTTCAGGGAATTTCACATCCGCGCCGAGAGGAAGTTTTAAGCCCGCAATCCGGCTTCCGAACAGTTGTACGCTGAAAAAAGGCAGATAAAATCCCTTTTTGAAGTCTCCCTTACTGATCAACGCTTCGGAAAATTCACCGAGATCACCGTACATCGGCGGAAAAACGTATTCGTCACAGTCATATGACACATAACCGTATCCGGCTGTTTTATTCTGATCCGTAACCATATCCAGACCGGTTGCATAAAAGCCGCTGTCCAGTTCATGATCAAGGGATACACGGCAGATAAAGGCAATTTTATTGCCGGAGGCTCTATGCCATGGGTCTTTTTTTACTTCTCCGGCAGATGCAAGACCGGCAGCCAGCAGACAGCCGGCCAGCAGTATAACAAATTTTTTATTCAGCATTTTTCAGTTCCTCCATCCGGGCACGGATCAGCGGCTCCCAGGCCGTGTCTTTATAAAATTTCAGAATATACTCCAGAGACTGCTTTTCACAGTCGGACAGTTTTTTTTCTCCATGCTCATAGACGCTGGTATTTTTTTCATAAGTACGCCGGTACCACGTTGAATCTTTCGGGTCACTGGAAAAAGAAACAGCCTTTTTTGTATTGTAGTTTATTTCGAAATCACCGGCATAATACAGCCCTGGTTTTTCCGGAGCTGTAAAATCAAACGCGGTCGGTCCCTGCTGAATCCCGTAATAGGTATACTCACGCCCACCCGGTATCAACGTCTCACTATAATAAAGTCTGTATGAGCCTCCCGGGCTGACCGGCTTGTAAAAGAACGCATGGTCTCCCAGATATTCCAGATGCTGTGCCGGTTTTGCCGGATCAGTCTGCAGGAATTTCATAGACAGCGGAACCGCATTCTTTATAAATGCGATTCCGTTTGTGCTACAGCTGCCGTATACCAGGACGGAGTTCCGGGGAGTATATGTCCGACAGAGTTCTACGATCAGTTTTCTTTTTCTGCTGACAGACATTTTCTGATAAATTTCACCGGGAGTTTTATCAGGAGTCTCCTCCACTACATTAGAATTAGTCACACAGCCGGACAGCAGTATGAGTACGGCTGCCAGCGCTGCACCTGCAGCGCATCGTTTTTTCATCATCACGCATTTTCCTCCATATATTTATTATTAATTGAAAGCACATGTTAAAGAACAGACAATTCTGGGTATATCGGTTTTATCCGCTTCAGCCGAACTGAGATTATTGTGTTCATATTCGAAGGCTATACCGCCGAATACGTTGAAATCAGAATCGGGATTTATTCCTAACTGTATTCCGGTTTCTCCGGTAACGATCGTATTCGAATACGAATCAATAAATGAGTCCGTATTATAGCCGGCCTTCACCGCCGCATACGGAGCTATATACAGGTTGCTGACCGTCATCGGCAGGCGGTATTTCAGACCGACACCGGGAATAACGCGTCTGTCATCGGAATAGGACTCAGTATTGAACGCAGAGCTGCTTGTATGCAGGCATGTCAGCATATCGGTCTGTAAAAAAAGCATAAAGCCGAGACAGGGATACTCTGATGACGTCGAATACCAGATTCTGGAAATGCCGAAATCACCCGATACTGTCCCGCTTCCAGCCTGGGGCATACCGTAATAAAACGAGAGTTCTTCCGTATACGGAGATTCAAATGAAAATCCGCCGCCTGCAGGATGCTTCGTCTTTTTCAGAGTCCCGTCTTTGCTTTTCATATCCGGTCCGCTGCAGGACGCGATCTTCCAGGAACCATGCTCTTTAGTCCACTCCGTTTCAACCGTAATACCGGAAACGGAATCATGTATTTTTACCGGCAGAGAAGTTCCGTTAACAGCGGTACCAGTATCGGCAGTCAGTGAAGGATGGCTGTCAGTGTGCAATTTCTGCCACAATTTCCATGCCAGCGCATACTGCATTCCCGTTACCGGCGACTCGTAATTGAATTCGTCTGCAATAGTATTCCGGACAGCTGTGGGAGCA
>DCFS01000260.1:7037-7380 GCA_002319875.1 Treponema sp. UBA1798
AACGCCAGTACTGCAAGATCAAGATCTTCGTCAGTATTCACAATTTTCAGGTTATCATAGGTAATAACGGCACCGTTTTCCCCTTCAAATTCAATGGAAGCGGTTTCAGCCTGAGAAACCACATGACGGTTCGTAACGATATAATTCGAGCCGTCTTTCGCCACAAACACGAAACCGGAACCGAATCCGCCTTTCAGATAACCGTCGATGCTGGTCGCATAAGAAGGATATCCGTTTTCCTTCAGCCGGTCGCGGTACTCTTCAAGCATCTTGACCGTATCAGGATAATAATGCCCGCGCACAATACAAATATAACTGCGTATCTGTGCAGCGAGACAAAACA
>DCFS01000260.1:7726-9159 GCA_002319875.1 Treponema sp. UBA1798
TACCGCGTTCAAGAGGAACGGTACAGGAAAAAGGCCTCTGTATTGAAACGGAAGTTTCAGTATCCCCGTCTACTGTAACAACGGCTGAATCGCATCCGCCGCCAGTTGCCTCGATGATTACATTCTGATTGCGCGCAGTGTGCGACTGGTCGTAAAAAAACACACTCCCGTCCCGCGGCGACTGTATCACAAGCGGTACGCTGTTTTCCGACAGTTTGCCGTTGCGGTTTTTCAGTCTGAACCACTGCGCATATTCTGCAGGATAGACAGTACCGGCAGAAGAATGCCATGAGCAGATATCACCACTGCGACCTGCAGGGACATATTCTTCCACCGTATCCGGACAATACGGACCCGCTCTCATACCGGAAAGCTGGCAGATACGTTCCTTCCGGTATTGAGAGGGCTTTTTAAATGCAGCAGTTCTGTTTCCCTGCAGCGTTATCAGCAGTTCGCGTACAATTTTTGCCGGAATAGAACTGCCTGTTTTTCCGATAACGGTATCTCCTGAAAAATTCCCCATCCAGACACCCGCCGTATAAAGCGGAGTTGCACCGAGGGCGGTTATATTCTGGAACTGATTCGCCGTACCTGTTTTGAACATCGATGGAAAAGGAGTCATGAATGTCTTTGCATAACCGAATCCGGTTGCACGGGCATCCGCATCCGAAAGAATATCACAGATAAGACGTGCGGTATCGCTTTCATAGACACGACGGCTTCCTTCAGCAGTTTCAGAGTCAGCGTTTTTTTTATCTGCGGAACCTGCATTGAGCGGCACAAAAATACCGTCACGGGGAAACATACTGAACGCCTGTACCAGCTCAAAAATAGTCACGGCACCGTTACCGAGTGCAAGTCCAAGCCCGGCGTCACTGTGTTCAAGCGACGTAAAACCGAGCGTACGAAGTTTCCCCATATACTCATTCATTCCGAGCGTATTCAGCAGATATACAGCAGGAATATTGAGACTTGAGGCAAGGGCAACGCGCAGCCTGACAGGTCCGTTATACCGGTTGTTGAAATTCTGAGGAATATACAGCTGGTCAAAACCGAATTCGGAAGGAATATCAGGCAATACGGAAGCAGGAGTAAATCCGCGTTCCAGGGCCAGTGCGTACAAAAACGGCTTCATGCTTGAACCGGGCTGTTCCGGAGTAATTACGCCGTCAATCTGCCCGCTGTGTTGCGGATCAAAAAAATCAGTACTGCCCACCCACGCAATTATTGCGCCCGTACGCGTGTCGCACACAAGAACGGCGCCATTCGTCACCCGGTTTCCGGCATAATCCGCAACAGACGACGAAAGCAGTCCTTCAGCTCTGCGTTGTATCTCCAGGGAAGCTGCAATATGCAGTTCCGGCTGCGTAAATATTCCGGAACCGTTCTGACCGCTGAGCCATCGTATATAATGCGGCATGTAGTACGGATAT
>DCFS01000216.1 GCA_002319875.1 Treponema sp. UBA1798
GCTCCCTGGATCCCGTTGCCGCTGCCGCGGATAATGTTCAGGAACCCTGTCCCCTGTACGCCGTAGAAGTCTTTTGCTGCAATATTCATAAAACCTGACCCCTGTACACCGGTACCGTTTCCGCTCATAATGTTCAGAAAGCCGGTTCCCTGAACGCCTTTGAACTGCGCCGAAGCAATGTTCATAAAACCAGATCCTTGTACGCCAAGCCCGTTGCCGCGCAGTATATTCATAAAACCAGCTCCCTGCGCTCCTTTCAGATCGCTGTAGGCAATGTTCATAAAGCCGGTCCCCTGTGCACCTTTCAGGCTTGCCGTGTCGATATTCATAAACCCTGAGCCCTGGATTCCCTGGCCTTCAGCCGTTAATTTATTTATCAGTCCCGATGCCTGGACGCCTTTAAAATCTTTGCTGATACGTCCGTATACAAGCGTCGCCTGCACTCCGCTGATCCTGTCCTGGGAAGCGGTGAGAAGGCCTGCCGAGATGTTGACGTTTTGTGCATCAGGCGGATACCGGACCCCGGAAACAAAACTGATACAGAACGGTTGAAATGTGATTTTCTGTTCATCTGATTCCGACGGTCCCATTGCCGTACCGGAACGGAGCGGAACCTGATGGAGGCCTGCAGGATCGAACCGGTAGGTATTCCCCTGTCTGAGTTGTATAGTCGTCTGTTTCGTGGTTGTCGCAGTGACCACCGTGATGATATACTCTCCGGCCGGCAGCGCCAGATCCATTTTGTTCCCGGTTGTTTTATTCACTTCTGATACAAGTCTTCCCTCGCCGCTGCGGATGATAAATTTCCCGCTTGTTTGTTCCGGCAAAAGCAGCACGGAATCAGCTTCAGATATATCGGTAAGTACCAGATCGCCCGAACCGACAAGCGTGATATTATAGGACGGATGCTGGGGGCCTATGGTACTTAGTTCTGTCTGGGAAAGCGTATTGTTGAATGCGTAATCATATAATTCGTTCAGGGATACTTTATTGTCTCCTGATGTATCTGCCGCTCCCCGCAGACCGGTAATAACCGAGCTTGTAAAATAGGAGGCTCCGATACTATCCGATTCCTGGGAAGATTCTTTTTCTGAGCTGGAAGAAAGGTATGCATGTCCCTGAACAATAGAAGAATCATCAAGCAGAAAGGGTTTTTGCCGGGATCCTCCTTTTGCACGTATGAAATTTCCGGAAAAGCAGGAATCCAGTATGACGACATGGATATCGCTTTGCACGGCAGATATTGCCGCTTTCAGGCTGGAATAATCGTATGACTCATTGCCGAGCAGCAGCGCATTTTCATCGGAATGTCCGGAGTAATAAAAAAGGAATTCTACTCTCCTTGCTGTTCCGCCTGTTTTCCGGATTTGAGCCGTCATTCCGGTAAAAGCATTTTCCATTTCCTTTCTGGAAGGATTTTTAAGAATAAGGCTGTTCTGTCTTTTTACACCACCTATTTCTGTCATTGTTTCACACATTTTTTCTGCGTCGCTTCCGGCATACCGGAGAACTTCGCTGTCAGATCCGCCCCTGCTTGAAGATACATACAGGGCATACCGTTCTACCGCAGTTTTCCCTTCTGATGCAGCTGGAGCCGCCGGAAAAGCACTGATACGGAGAAGGTTGAATATACATATCAGTAAAAGATTTTTTCTTTGTAGTATCATTTTATATCCTTTTATTTAAGCAGCAGAACATCGGTTTCCCGTGTCCGTACCGGCAGGTATTTTGAAAGATCCGCTCTTTCTGCATACTTTTTATCCGGAAAGCTGGACAGCTTTTGTATAAAGTCGTTAATACGGAATTGTGTGTCACCTGTAATCAGCAGAAAACGTTCGAAAGAAGGTGCGTTATCAAGCTGATAAGAATAAGACAAAGGAATTTCTCCTTTTTCATCAAGTCTGGCTGCTGTCTCTCCTCTGTCGGGGTAGTGCTGAGTCACCGTACCGTTTCCGTCTATAGATATGATGGCTCCGTATTTTTCGCCTGAAGCAACGTAACTTATCTGGATAATATCGCCCGGAACCGCTTTTGAACCGTCCGCCAGTTGTACAGCCCTGTCGCCCTCTTTCCTGTAAAGATAGATATGAGCCCTCGTACCTTTACTCCTTTCAGAGCCGGAAGAGCGCGCTACAGTTTCTTCAGAAACCGGTTGAGCCCTGTACCGTGAGAGAAGCAGAGGAATCATAACAGTCAGGCAGAGAACTGCTGCAAAGGCTGCCAGTTCTCTGGTGTGTTTTACCGACAAAAAGGCCGTGATGCGCCGGCTCATTGCTTTTTCAGAATCCGGCTGTGACGCTGATGCCGCATTCAGTTTTGCGGTAACTGCGCTTTTAATCATGTCTGCCGGATACACATTCAATATTTCCTGATCGGAATTTTTCAGTTCATCAAGCTTTTTTTTGAGGTCCGGTTCCGGAAAACTGTCCGGAGAGAGTTCCTTCAGTTTTATCTGTTCAAGAATACGTGTCTTTATTCCCATACTCAATTCCTCCCGGTATTCCGGTTGAAAAGAAACACTATAATGCTGATACTAAGCAGCGCTTTTTTCCGAAGGGAAGAGAGCCGCTTCCTTATACCGGATACGGACATATTCATTATTCCTGCTGTTTCTTCAAGCGTAAAGCCGTCGATATAATGCAGTGTTGCCATACGTCGGGTGTCATCCTGTGTCCCGTTGAATATATAATCCAGTAACAACGCGGCATCTGTTATGTCTTCGTGGAGTGCTGCCGAGTTGTCTGTTATTTCTTCCAACAGGACATTGTATTCAGGCCCTTTCCTGATCTTTGCGGCTCTCAGTTTGTTGATACAAACAGAGGTCGCTATCGTATAAAAAAAACTGGCACAAACAGATGTCATTTTTGTATGTCTTTCTATAGCACGGACAAATACGTCCTGCATGGCATCAAGGGCATTGTCTTCATTCCTTAGCAGAAACCTGCATCTGCGCAGAACCATCGGCCCGTACTTTTCGTACAAAAAAGAAAAGTCTTCCAATGTTATTGTTTTTTTCTCTTTTCCAATTATCACGTTTTATATCCACCTGCACATACAATATTTCTGAGCACTGCATGCATTATAGTAAAATTATTTTATTATAATGGAAAAACAGTTTTAATAAATACGGTACTGGAATCACTTTCGAAAATGACTTTTGCAGGAAATATGCAAATCACAGAATTCTAATAATTTGCATATTTCCTGCGATGGATTAAAGTAGCGTTTTCAAAAATCATATAAATTTTGAAAACGTCACTACCGGAACGTTTTTTTCAGGGAACCTGAGATTATGTTCTCAGGACATTGATAACGGCCCGTTGATTTAAGCAGTGTTTCCCTGCAATCGGACCTGTATCTTTTTAGTTTAATTTCCAGTTCCATATGCATAGTATGGATTTAAACCTCCATATTCCTCCTGTACAGCGCTGCAGCAACTGTTCTCCGCCGTCGTAATCTTCATTTTCAAACCGGCGTTCCCGGCAGAATATTCCCATAACTGTAAAAGTCTGTCCGGGCGACAGTTCCATATTTATCATCGGTGTTACCGAATAAATTATAAAATCAGGATCATACGGTCTGTAACGGGAATCGAAACAGCTGCTGTTGTACCATCCTGCAGCTGTACCGGTTACGGCTGCCGTTTTCAGTTTACTGTTTTTGAATTGACGCAGGATTGTACCTGATGCCTGATATTTCCAGCCGTTTACATTATCAGACTCCATATTACATTCCCAGGGCTGGCCGTCACTTGCACCCGTAAATCCGCTGTATTCCGATGAGTAGCGGATCTGTGTGATGCAGGGACCCATAGGGATATTTAATGACACGGAACCGTTCAGCATACAGGCCGCTTGCGAAAGAGAAGTCTTTGCTTTATATTCCTTTTCATCAGGATCATACACACCGAAAGTACGTAAACTTGTACCATAGTTCCAGCCCGATGCCGTTTTTATTCCCACCCCGAATGTCAGCAGCGGTGTTATGTTAAGAAAGATTCCTGCCCGGGCTTCTATGCCGGTAAGTGATAGTGCAGTTCCTGCCATACAATCTGCTGAGAACAGATGGTTTCCATTAGAATCCGGTACAGTTGCATGTATTTCTGCAGACAGGGCAGGGAGAAATATCATGACAAGCGGTATTTCACGTATGCCTGTATAATCAAGCCAGTCATAACCTGAGTGCTTCAGATCCCGGCCGTTAACCGCAATTCCTGCAACAGTGAAGCGGATGTCTGTTGTTCTGTTGTCTGAGATGGCATATAAAGGAAATACAGAGAGAATGGTCGTACAGTAAAGTATACTGCCGAAGATTTTTATAGCTTTTTTCATCATTCATTCCTTTTTATATGAGATTTTTTGTCATGATCAGCGAATATTCCGATACAGCCGGTTGTAAATTCCCGGCGACTGTATAACCGGCCTGAGCGTAGAACTGCCTGAGCTGTTCGTCTGGTATCAGTACCAGTATTTTTTTGTAATTATTATTTTTCATATCCTGTTCCCACTGTTGTAACAGTTGTGTACCGTATCCTCTGTTTCTGAACTGGCTGAATACATAAAGCATATTCAGACATGGTATGGCATCTGCGAAAAGATTATAGCGGAGCCATCCTGCGAAGCGGTTGTCGGCTTCTGTAATATAAATTTGTCCTGTCCAGATCCGGCAGAACAGTTCATCACGGTCTATTCCGGGATCATAATCGAGAAGCATATCCAGATCGGCTTCTTCTGCAAAACGGGTACGGGTTGTCCTTATTTCCCGTATTGTAAGGACGGCAGGGAATGTCATTGTTATTATTTCATTTTTCATAGTCAAAGAATGTAACACTTGGGGAGAGTAAAAGTGTTACCCGGTACCGGACTTAATGATTGTCATAGCGTGCGGGATAAGAAATAATAAAACTGATGTGTTTTCAAAAATAGGACAGATTTTGAAAACACATCGGTTACATTGTTTTATCATTTGACATTTTTTAAAATTATGTTTATAATATATAACGTATACTTGTAGTAATAGAAAATTATTATGGATATACAATTAAATATCTATAATACAGGTTAAAACGATATTACTTAAACCGGTCCTTTCAATTTCTTTATTATCGAATCAAGCCAATATACATGATATTTATTCGTGCAGAGGGGTTAATACTGCGACGCTTGGGTCGTATATCGAGGGTATTAAATCCCGGCTACGATACCTTTAGAGAATTACATATCCTGCTGCTTGCGGTGGGAGTGGATTTCATTTACTCACGAAAGATATATTCATATTGTTGAATAGGGAGTGTATATGGCAACTTTAAACATGGCCGGGTCTTTTGATTTTAATGCAGAAACTGTTGATGTACAGGTTACAAAGAAATCAGCCGGAAATTATGCATTGGGCTATACTAACGGAGAGGGGAAATTTGTTGTGCGGTATGTCGGCAACTCTGATGCTGATTTAAACGAGGATATAAAGAAGCATATAGGTGAATCTGAAAAATACAAAAAATTCAAATATTCTTATGCGGCTTCCCCGAAAGAGGCTTTTGAAAAAGTATGTCAGAATTATCATGACTTTGGCGGTGATAAAAATAAATTACGGAACGGAAAACACCCCGTACGGCCTGATAATACTGATTGGACATGTCCTGTTTGTAATAAACTTGACTAATCTGGAGAATGTTTTGTAAACCCGTAATGCGGGGAGGGAAAAAATGGGAAAGAAAATTTATGTGGGTAATTTGACGTATGCTACGACGGAAGATGCCCTTCGGTCATTGTTTGTACAGTATGGTACGGTAGCTTCCGTACGGCTTATAACTGATCACTATTCCGGTGTGTCTAAAGGTTTTGCCTTCGTTGAAATGGGGTCTGATGCAGAAGCTGCCGCCGCGATTCGTTCTGCGGATGGAACAGAGCTTGATGGACGCCGGATAAAAGTAACAGAGGCTATAGATAAGCCGCGCCAGGACAGGAACAGTTATTAAAATTACTGTATTATTGAAAAACAGTCTGACTGACCGGTTCTTTCTGAACTTGATCTGATTGCTGTTTTTTCTGTTAACCCGGTCTGTGATAGTATACAGACCGGGTTTTTTTTGTGTATGTTTTGCCGGGTTGGTAACGGAGTTTTTTCCGTTTACTAACCTGTAAAAAAGGTATATAAATAAAGCGGATGGTAAACATGGGGTCTGAAATAAACATATTTGCCGGTAGTGCCGGGGTGTTATTTGCAGAAAAGATGTGCAGATATCTTGGTATTCCATTGGGAAAGACGGAGGTTATTCGTTTTTCAGAAGGAAATACGTATGTAAAAATAGGTGAACGGGTACGAAGCCGTGAAATATATCTTGTACAGCCGATCGGGGAACATGCCAATGATGACTTTGTGGAACTGCTTTTCTGGCTGGATGCTTTCAAAAGAGCGGGGGCTGCGTATGTTACCGCAGTGATTCCTTATTTCAGTTATGCGAAGGGTGACAAGAAAGATGAACCTCGGGTTTCCATCAGAGCGAGGGTCTGTGCTGAATGTATTGAACTTGAAGGTGCAGACAGGGTTATTACCATGGACCTTCATGCACCTCAGGTCCAGGGCTTTTTCAAAAAACCGGTAGATAATCTTTTCGCCAGGCCGGTACTGGTTAAATACCTGAAAACAGTGTTGTCACCTAATTCTGTTGTTGTTTCTCCTGATGCCGGGAACGTTAAAAATGCCCGCCGTTTTGCAGATGATTTATGTCTGCCTGTTGCCATAGGAGACAAAACGAGATGCTGTCATGATGAAAATGCTGACATACTTGAAATAATAGGTGATGTAAAAGGGCGCGATGCCGTTATTGTTGATGATTTCAGTATCAGCGGAGGGACCGCAGTTAAGCTGGCAGTAGAACTGAAAAAACGCGGTGCTGAAAAAATAATAGCGTGTTTTTCCCATATTCCGCTGAGCCGGAAAGGCGCAGATGCCGTCGAAAACAGCTGTATTGATGCGGTTATTTCTACGGACAGTTTGAATAACCCTAATACTGCCAGTATGAAAAAATTGAAAATTCTGTCTGTCGCACCGCTGTTTGCCGAGGCTGTAAAACGGATGCAGATCGGGGAATCCATAGGTGATCTGTTTGACGATCTGGAAACCGGTATTCCTGATTATCCGGTGTAAAGGAAATATTATGAAGTACAAGGTTATCCGCCGGATCTTCGGGTAGCCTGGCGGAGTGCTGTTTTACTGGTGGATTTTTTTATATTAAAATAAAATTGAGTTGTTCTTAAAATTCCGTCTGACTTTTGGAAACAGTTCAATGTACTGAAGGAGATTCTGATTATGAAAGTGAAAGATGAAAATTGTCCATACTGCATGGGGGGAGATATGCTTGCGAAGTTTGCATATCCGGTTTGTACACTTGATACCTGTAAGGTATACGTATTTAAGGAACAAAGTAAGCCCGGGCGCTGTGTCTGTGCATATAAGGACCATGTGAGTGAAATTGTTGACCTTACTGATGAAGAACGTTCTGCGTTTTTTGCAGATGTCGTAAAAGTTGCAAGAGCGATACATAAGGCATATCATCCTGACAAAGTGAATTACGGCGCTTACGGCGATACGGGCGGGCATCTGCATTTTCATCTGTGCCCGAAATATAAGAACGGTGACGAATGGGGCGGTACGTTTACCATGAACAGCGGTAAGGTTATGTTAACTGATAAGGAATATGAAGCGATCGCTGAGAAAATAAGAAAGAATATGTAAGAGACAACTCAGCTGTGGTCGAGATTTTTCAGCAGAATCCCTTCCAGTTCCTGTATAAACTGTTCTCCTGCTTCACGGTTTACTGCATAAAATTTTGCATTGCCGCTTTTTTCTTCTTTTACGATACCACAGCTTATCAGCTGGTCCATATGGTGCGAAACGGTAGGGGGCGAAAGGTTCATCCATGATGCAATCATTCGCCCGTTTTCTTTGCCGCGTTCGCTCAGAAGGTCTATAATGCGCAGTCGTGTTTCATCGGAAACAGCTTTCAATATGGTGAGCGCCTTCTGGCGACTGATGATACGTGAGCGTGAGTACAGAATAAAAAGATTTTTTTCATAGTACAGAACTGCATCCCGGGGGAGCATGCAGACAGGAATAAATGTATAGTCCTGATAAGAATCTTCTTCCGGAAAACAGTTATTCCTGAGTTCCTGTGCAGCTTCATACGGTTTTTTTGCTGTCAGAAGGTGTTCCATATCAGAGCGTAATTGGGGCAGTATCGTTTTATACCGGTCGAGATATGCTTCCATTTCAGGGGTCTTAAGTTCTTCAAGAAACGAGAAATACATATCAAGAAAACGTTTTCTGTCAGATATAATCATTTTCAGGTTCACGAAACTGGTAATACGGAATTTACCGTCATCAATGAACCGTCCGAGTTTTGCTTCATCTTTAAGCGACTCATCTATTTCCTGCAGGCCTGCACGATATCCGAAAAACTGGTAGACATACTGGTCAGTGGGTAGACCGAGGATAAAACTTTTGTATTCTTTGAGGTTGAACTTTTCAGCCGGGTACGACATAATAAATTCCAGCAGCTCCAGTCCACCCAGCCAGAGAGAATTGAGCAGTTCCGTCAGCTCGCGGTGACGCTGCTTAGTGTCCGTAATAAATTGTTCTCCGTAGATCTCCCTGCACAAATGTCCGTCAAGTCTGTCGGACATCATCCCCGCTGTAGCTGCAATATATTCGAAATCTCTGATATATGTAAAGTACGCGTGTTCCTGTAGCTGGATTTTCATTGCAGTCCTTTTTTGTGATTAAGTCATCGAGATTTAATCAGCGTGTCCCTGAATTCATGTTTCATGTTCAAATATATCGTATACAACACTGTTCCTGCAAGCAGGAGAATCCAGCTTATGGGATAAGAAGCAAGAACACTGCCTATTCCGAAACCGGCGGCCTTTGCTGCAAATATCCATATCTGTCTCAAAATGCACATTGTACTGATAAGTATGACAGATGCAGAGCGGCTGTGTCCCATACCCCGTATGATGCTTGTCATTGCAAGTCCCATGCCAAGAGCCCAATAGCAGGGCATATCATACCACATTGTAAGCATCGCATAATGAATTATGTGCGTATCGGCTGTAAATAACCGGAAAATATGCTCTCTGAATATAAGGCATATACTCATACCGGTAACCCATGATGCAAACTCGAGCAGAAACATGGTTTTTATACCATCTGTAATTCTCCTGCGTTTTCCTGCTCCGTAATTTTGTCCGGCAAAGGTCATGGATGCCAGTGCGATGCTGTTGAGCGGAAGCATTATAATGCTGTCAACCTTGTTGAAAACACCGAAGCCGGCAACGGCTGCAGTTCCGGCACCGTTTATATTTGCCTGTATGATAACGTTTGAAAGTGAAACAATCATATTCTGCAGTCCTGCCGGGAGTCCCATTCGGATTATGGCAGGTACAAGACTCTTTTCTATTTTTATGGAAGGAACTGATAACCTGAATACGTGTTTTGTCCTGACGAGATACGTAATGACAAGAAAAGATGCCAGAGACTGCGCGATCACCGTACCTGCTGCAGCACCGGCAGTGCCAGAATGGCAGACAGCTATCAGCAGATAATCGAGTATAATGTTTGTCAGCGAGGAAATGATAAGATAGATAAATGGACGCTTTGAATCACCTGCAGCCTGAATAATTCCGCTGCCGACATTGTATATGAGATCGAACAGAGAACCTGCAAAATAAATTTTAAGATATACCGCTGCCTGTCTGAAAATATCGTCGGGTGTAGATACGAGGTGAAGCAGAGGTTCTGTAATCAGCAATCCGCAGAATGTCAGGGCTGCACCTCCGATGAGCGTAAGGGCTGCCATCGTGTGTACGGCCTTGTGGAGTCGTTCATAGTCTTTTGCACCACAGCATTGGGCAATGACGACACAGGAACCGGTTGAAATACCGGTAAAAAGTCCGATTATCAGTCTGATAAGAAATGTCGTTGACCCTACGGCTGCAAGCGGTTCTGATCCTGCAAACTGTCCGAGCATTACGGAATCTGTAGTGATATACAGCTGCTGAAACAAGTCTCCCAGCATAATAGGAAAAGAAAAGCGCAAAAGCACGGATATCGTGGATCCTTCGGTCATGTCGATTGTTTTCATATAGGTATTTCCTGTAACGTAT
>DCFS01000153.1:0-11756 GCA_002319875.1 Treponema sp. UBA1798
CTTTCCATAGCACGTTCGATCAGGTCAAGGTCGACAAAAGGAAAAAGCCTCATGTTTATGTGCTTTATCCTGTTCGGATATATGTGCGGACTTACCTCAAAGTTTATGACTCATACCTATAATCTTGCATTCTGGTTCTATTTTCCGAACATTATTATGGTCAGCACGGATATCTTCCTGTTTTTCAGAAACCGCAGTATAGAAAAACAGGAAGCATCACCTAATGAGGTACTATAGCGAAGCGTATGCTCCGTAGAGATTCCAACAGGAGGAATATATGAAAATTGAAGTTTGTCTGGGAAGTTCATGCCATGTAAAAGGCGGAAACAAAATTATCGATCTTCTGAAAAAGGCCATTAAGGAACATCAACTCGAGGATAAAGTCGAACTTGCAGGAACAGTCTGCCTCGGGCAATGTAAATCCGGTGGTGTGAATATGAAAATTGACGGTACTATTATTACCGGCGTTACGGAAAAAGGTTTCAACGAGTTCTTTGATGAAAAAGTAATCAAGGCTCTTTGATATAGACAGGACTGGGACCGGCAGGATAATCCCGCTTTCTGCCGGTCCCTTTTTTTGCCATCAGGACAGTGCGGAGAAAAACCAGCGTAATTTTACGTGTCCTCAAAGTCTCTGTATGCAGATTTTTTTTTACATGCCGATAATAATATGGTAGAATAAAATAAATCGGAGGTTGTATGCTCAGGAAATTTTTAATCTGCCTGTTGTACTGTGCAACGGCAGGACTGCTTTTCCCGGAAGAAACAGTAAAAATCGACACCGCTTTGCTTGATAAAGCACCCATTGTAAAATATACGGAAAACAGATCCCCTGTTTCATGGAGTAACTTCAATTCCGGAAAACAAATTCGTGATATGGGCCGCAAACTTGGAGCGGAAATCAGGTATCAGGAGCAGGTAAAAAAAGCAGAGTCTCCCTATACCAGCGGATATCCATCCTATAAATACAGAGCTGTACGAATCTATCCGGATAAACGAGCGGGTGCCGACGTTGTATATATCGGTAAATATTCAAAAGTTGATACATTCAGAAATCTGACCCGTATTATTTCCGGCTATATTGAAGAAGCCTACGGTATTCCCATGGAAAAAGCGGACAGTATCGCCGTAAAAGTCTGTTACTGGAATACAAATCATTATAACGATAAAAATTATTTCCGCGTTAATTTTGAAGTCAGAATACGGGAAGTCTTCAATAACAGAACAACAAACATAGGCCTGGCAAAATCATATAAAAACTGGCCGGGTAAAGCACGAATTGTCATCCCATTTAAGATGATTAAAGAAGCTGTCCCGGAAGTTGCAGAACCTGTACAACCAAAAGTTGAACCGCTGCCTGAACCGGCAAAGGAACCACAGCCCGCCGTTATTCAACCCACAGTTGTTCAACAGAATTTGCAGCCGGAAACAGATACCGCGCCGGAACAGGATACCGATACAGGAATCTCAAGCCTACCCCTCTTTGTTTTAGTACTTATCGGTATAGCTGCAGCAGCTCTGATTGTTCTGATTATTTTCCTTATCAAAATACTGATCAATAAGCACCACAGGCAGGACTAAAATAACTATAACCCCATCAGTTCACTAAAAACTTTACTGCCGTTCCAACCAGAACGGCAGATACTGCCCATAAAAAGAATTTCGGATAATATCCGCTATGAATGGCAGAAGAGGGGCAGGCTATTGAACGACCTTCTATTCTGTCCCGTTCGCTCAACAGCGGTATCCTGCCGCGTTCTTCGGGAATCAAAAGTAAACCGCATAATAAAAAAAAATTTCCGGCATTTTTACTTGAACTCATAATGGAAAGCGGTACCGCAAAAATCAGACCGGCAAGCACCGGGAGATAATAGAAAAAATAACCTGGAAAATAAAAAAAGAGCAGAACAGCTATGATTAAGCCGGAGCAACACTGATATTTATGTGCGTACCAGGCTTCTGTCCATGATAATCTTTGTAAATCGCGCCGCTGCGATTTCCATCCGGAATCCTGTCCTGATATAATTTCTATAATATTTCCGGTATTGGATAACATCATTATCGGTGAAAAAAGAATGGAAAAAAACATTTCCACCAGAAAACCTGCTGTTATAGCAGCCCTGCCGCCGCACAGATGACACTGATTTGTCCGTAGCATGGTATACGCCCATCCAAGGATTTTCGGAAGGAATAATATTACCATGGTATACAGAAAAAGACCAAACATATTGGTATACTGTAACGAATTCCGTATGCAGCAGATCAACCCGTTTATTCCTGTCACAGAAAAACGATGAGATACCGATACCATAACAAATGATCCGGAAATCATCATTAAAAGCCACAAGACAGAAGAAAGGTATCCCATAATACCGATAAGAAAATGCAAACGGCTGCAAACAACAAGCCCCTTTGCAGAAATAACTTTCATATGCTGCAGATTTCCCTGCGTCCATCTTCTGTCCCGTATTGTCTGATCCAGAAGCGACGGTGGGCTTTCTTCCCAGGAACCATATAAATCAGATGCAATTTTTACCTTCCAGTTTTTTCTGCGGATAAGGGCCGCTTCAACAAAATCATGAGAAAGTATATAACCACCAAACGGTTTCCGGCCGGCAAGCACCGGCAATCCGCAGGAAGCGGCAAATGCCTGCATACGAATAATAGCATTATGCCCCCAATAATTTCCGTCATTCCCTGACCAGACAGCTATTCCAGCCGCATTGATTCTGCCATAAACGCGGGACGCAAACTGCTGTAAACGGGCAAAGAAATTCATATGTCCGTATAAAACCGGTACTGTCTGGAGGATTCCCAAATCATGATCACCCTGCATTCTTCTTACCAGAGAGTCCAGAGTCGATGCAGACATAATACTGTCAGCATCAAGGATAACCATATAGTCGTATCTGGCTCCCCATTTCCGGACAAAATCAGCTATATTGCCAGCCTTTCGTCCGGTGTTCTTTTCCCGGTTGCGATACCACAGGGGCATTACCGTGAAAAGCCGCTGCTTCAGTTCCCCATACAGGAACAGTTCTCTTTCGATAATATCTTTATCAGTTGAATCGGACAGAATGACTATCTCAAAAAAACCTGCATTCCCTGCCTTGTACAGTTCTTTCGCCATTGACTCCAGAGCTGCAAAACAGCGCTGCATATTTTCATTGTACAGAGGCATAACAATTGCTGTCCGGGATCCTTCAGCAGAAGATTCCGGCCACAAAGCATGATAACGGTTAAACACCAAGCCAACAACGGCAGATGCCGCTGCAAATGAAATCCATAACAGATTCAGGAAAAACAAAATGAAAAAAAACAAATAGACAATATGACATAGTTTCTGATATATGAACGAATACAGAATCACTATTCCCGTACCGGAAAAACCGCCTGTCAATATGACAAGCAGTATTCTGGCAGCAACAGTTTCTGCTGCCATATGAAGTTCCGGTTTTAATACCGTACAAGTTTTAAGATTTTGAACAGGCATCGCAAGACCAGCATACGGAGGCATCATTGAAAAAACATTACTCATGGCAGCTCCAACGGTAAAGCCAGGTTTCCGTCAGCGGATTATCTTTATACAAAATTCTGGCCCGCAGATCAGCCTGAGTGTTCTGTCCGGGAAGTAATTCAAAACTGAGCCGGATACCGTGCGTAAGAGGGTTATGTTCAAGCCGCTGATTTTTAACAGAACCGGCAGAAGTCTGTAATTCTATATCCATTTTATTTATATCATCAGGAAATAAATCATTTCTGGAAAAATCAACTACAAAAAACCGGCCCAGTATATTTCGCGGCAGTAAACCTGTCCTGGTAGCAATAACCTTCGCCGTATGTTGTTCCGGTTCTGCCAGCGACCAGTGAATGGTATAATTGAACGTCAGGGAGTCTCCTTTTACCATATCTCTCTTTACGTTCCAGAACGACACAATATTATCTTCCGTTTCTTCAGACGCAGGAAGTTCTATAAGATCAACACTGCCACCCGGCCAATCACTGCCAGGTTCAATCCATGCTGAAGGGCGCTTTTCATAAGATGCCTCAAAATCCTGATAGGAAACTAAATTCCGCTCGCGTTGAACGAGGCCGAAAAAACGCGGTGTTTTGCCCGTAAAACTTGACGTCTGTACCTGAGGCGGATTGGACAGCTGATGCCAGATTCCTTCACCATCTTCCGTTTTGAGGATCAGCCCGTCAGAATCATGTACCCCGCTTCTGAAATCATCAAAATGGAAATGGTTCGATTTATCAAAAAGGAACATTGAAGTAAGCGGGGCAATACCAGGATTGTGAACAGGAGCACGCGCAAATATCACTGCTTTTACATGCATTACTGTTTCTGTACCCGGAAAGATGGTAAATGAATAAGCACCTGTTACGGAAGGTCCATCGAGCAGAGCGTAAATTTCAAGAAACTGACTATCCTGAGCAGGCTCCATAATCCAGAATCTGCCGAAATCAGGGAATTCTTCCGGTACAGATCCGGAAGGATGTATAACGATTCCCCGTGCAGACAGTCCGTACCATCCTTTCTGGGGCACCGCCCTGAAGTATGAGGCTCCTTGGAATACAAGAAATTCATCCCAGATGCTTTTATCATTAAGCGTCGTTCTGATCCTGAACCCGGACAGCGGAACTGTATCACCTGCCGAAAACGGTTTCCCGGAAGTATTGATAAACATATCCTTCCGGCCGGTCAGTCCGAAAGGAACCCCATGACGTACAATATTCAGTTGTATTTTCTTCCTGAAATAAAAACCTGTTGGAAACAGTTCCAGCCTGAACGGAAGATTTTCATGAATCCAGACAGCGCTTTCAGGGTTAAAACGGATATTACGGTACTGGTCATATGATAAATCCGGCTGCTTCTCTGTTTCAGATTTCTCCGTCACATATGGCAATTCAGCATTCTGTTCTGCCATGTCCTGTACCGTAGAGAAACTGAAAGGTTTCTCCTGTGCATGAATAACAGGCTGTAAAAGTACATATAAAAAAAACAGTATCCGTCGCTTCATGCAGCATACCTCCGCTGAATCAGCTCTTACCCTACCAAGAATTCTTTTAGGATACGTCCGGATAATGTCAACGCTTTGTCAAGAAAATATAACAAAGCGTTATATTTATCGTATGGCCTGTACGCCGATGGATCCGGACATGTCCGCTTCCCTCTGGCATTTTTTTTCCTTCCTGCCACGATGAGTTGGAAATCACATACAACCGGGAAACGAAAATGGAAGATAACGGTGAACAACCTGCTGATAGTGGAAATCAGGTGGTTCTACGTTTCTGTACAGATTTGCCCCTTCAGCACTTTTATCATGCGGTTTCCCGGGACACGGTATATACAAACATTGAACAGTTATATTCTTTTCTATATAATGGATACTATTATCAGACATTTTAATTAAATTGACTGTTTTCTGCAGCTACCGGAAAACAGTATCGAGGTTTCATACATGTCCTATCCTTTTGATACAATCGAACCTAAATGGCAGAAATACTGGGAAAAGAACAAAACTTTTAAGGCTGTGGAAGATCCGTCTGTTCCCAAAGATAAGCGCCGTTATATACTTGATATGTTCCCCTATCCCTCTGCAGCTGGCCTTCATGTCGGCCACCCCGAGGGTTACACTGCTACCGATATTTACTGCCGTTACCTCAGGATGAACGGTTATAACGTATTACATCCGATGGGATACGATGCGTTCGGCCTTCCCGCGGAAAATTATGCGATCAAAACAGGAACGCATCCGCGGGCCACGACAATGGCAAATATTGAACACTTTACCCGGCAGATTAAGTCCCTCGGCTTTTCCTACGACTGGGACCGTTGTGTAACGACATGTACTCCGGACTACTATAAGTGGACCCAATGGATATTCCTCCAGCTGTATAAAAAAGGGCTGGCGTACGAAAGTAAAACTCCGATCAACTGGTGCCCGAGCTGTAAAACCGGACTCGCAAACGAAGAAGTGAAAGAAGGTAAATGTGAGCGCTGCGGTTCCATTGTAACGAGAAAAACAATCCGGCAATGGGTACTTAAAATTACTGCATACGCAGACCGGTTACTGCAGGATCTGGATACGCTCGACTGGCCGGAATCTGTTAAACTGATGCAGCGCAACTGGATCGGACGCAGTACCGGCGGAGAAGTACAATTCGCTGTAGCCGATGGAAACGGAAAAGCGACGGGTAAGAATCTCGTCGTATATACTACCCGTCCCGATACGTTGTTCGGTGCAACCTATATGGTAATTTCTCCCGAACATCCGATGGTCAGCGAACTCACCACTCCTGAACAGAAAAAAGATGTAACGGCATATGTTGATATGGCCGCAAAAAAAAGCGATCTGGAGCGGACCGATCTCGCAAAAGATAAAACAGGTATTTTTACCGGAAGTTACGCGATAGATCCAGTCAACGGCCGGAAAATCCCGATCTGGATTTCCGATTACGTTCTGATTTCGTATGGAACCGGCGCGATTATGGCTGTCCCGGCACACGACGAACGGGACTGGGATTTTGCAAAGAAATTCAATCTGCCGATTATAAAAGTTGTTGCCTCTAAAAAGGAAGTTGCATCTCTTGCCGGCGGCAATGAAAAAAAAGGCTGTGAAATACTGCAAAAGGCAGCGAAAGATCCCGTCGCATATAAAAAGCTGGCAGAGTCACGTCCTGATGTCTTCGAGGCTGCAGATACATGCACACATGCAGACGGCTATTCTGTAAACAGTGAACAGTTCTGCGGTATGGATACCAGAACGGCTATTGAAACAATGATAGAA
Source organism: Treponema sp. UBA1798 (assembly GCA_002319875.1). GTDB lineage: Bacteria > Spirochaetota > Spirochaetia > Treponematales > Treponemataceae > Treponema_D. The sequence continues at coordinate 6,792 of DCFS01000153.1, forward strand.
TGGCTGGAATCAAAAAAAATCGGAAAAAAAGCAGTAAATTATAAACTCCGCGACTGGATATTCAGCCGTCAGCGTTACTGGGGCGAACCGATTCCTCTGGTGCACTGCCCGAAGTGCGGTACAGTACCGCTTGATGAAAAAGATCTTCCCCTTGAGCTGCCTGATGTCAAAACATATCAGCCGACGGGCACCGGTGAAAGTCCTCTGTCAGGAATAGACAGCTGGGTAAACTGCAGCTGCCCGAAATGCGGCGGGGAAGCAAAGCGGGAAACAAACACCATGCCGCAGTGGGCCGGTTCCTGCTGGTATTATCTGAGATATCTTGATCCTGAAAACAAAAAATGCTTCGCGGCCCCTGAAAAAATCAAATACTGGATGCCGGTTGATCTGTATGTCGGGGGTGCGGAACATGCGGTTTTGCATCTGTTGTATGCACGTTTCTGGCATAAAGTATTATATGACCTCGGTGTCGTAAATACGATCGAACCTTTTCAGCGCCTTGTAAACCAGGGAATGATCACTTCATTTGCCTATCAGCGCTCAAACAAGACACTGGTACCGGTGGACCAGGTTGAAGAAATAAGCCCCGGAATATTTGAAGAAAAAGGATCTCATGAAAAACTTGAACAGGTAACGGCAAAAATGTCGAAGTCCCTCAAAAATGTTGTTAATCCTGACGACATGATAAAACAGTATGGTTCTGACAGTGTACGTATATACGAAATGTTTATGGGACCGCTTACTATGTCAAAACCATGGAATACACAGGGACTTATCGGAATCAGCCGTTTCCTGGATAAGGTATGGGCTGTCGGAGAAAAACCCCTGATCGAAATGGATATCAGGGGAAAAATAGAAGACAAAAATCTCGCTGCATTCCGGAAACTTTATGCACAGACAGTAAAAAAAATAACGGATGATACGGCAAATTTGAACTTCAACACAGCCATCAGCCAGATGATGATTTTCATAAACGAGGCCCAGAAAACAGATAAAATACCGAAAGAAATGTGGGAAGGGTTTGTAAAAATGATTGCCTGTTATGCTCCACACCTTGGTGAAGAACTATGGCAGAGGCTCGGGCATAATAAAACCGTAACATATGAATTATGGCCGGAATTCAGTGAAGACTTCTGCAAATCAGATACTAAAACCATTGTTGTTATGATTAACGGAAAGCTGCGTGATAAATTTGATGCTGTTGCAGGAACGTCCGATGAGGAACTTCAGACAGCGGCTTTTGCTACTGAAGGGGCAAAAAAATTTATGGATGGAAAGCAGATACTGAAAACTGTCGTTGTACCCGATAAACTGGTGAATATCGTCGTAAAATAACAACTCCCTCCGCACGAATAAAACGGAAGGTCTGTATTATTTTATTGATTCAGCAAAAACATCACATTCTTTTGCCGGGTCCTCCTGATTAACAGCTCTATAAATTGCCGCAGCATAATGTGCTTGTGCCACGGCTTTTTTTTTGTCATCCGCAGTTGCAGGTTCCCTTACCAATATCCGCGCAGCAGCCAGATAATCAGAAGCGATTGCAGCAGTATTTTCTGCATTACGGTCATATACCAGTGCCTGTTCGATTGCATCAAAAGCCAGCCGCTTGTTTCCTCCAAGCGAACGGACACTGGCAGCAGCATACCAGTCGTGCCCTATTTCCTGCAGATACCGGTTTTTTGTGTGCAGTTCCGCAGCTTTAAGATAAATGCGGTCAGCCTCGTCATATTTCTTTTTCAATGCCAGAGCATCTCCAAGTGTATGATATAAAAATCCCTGGTAAAATGGTTCTTTTTCTACTGCCCGCTCATTCTTCAGCAGCAGAGAAACAGCTTTATCTGCCTGATCTGTACAGCAGACAAGTATATGGGCCTCATAGATATCACAGACAGCACCGAAAATCTCTTTTCCGGAAGAACGTTCCGCCTCTGAACGGGCCTGTTTGAGAAACTGTAAAGCAGATTCTTCTCCGGCTTTCCCGTTCACTGTCGTCTGCCAGGCGATCCGGGAAAGAAAAATTTTCACGAGCAGATCAGGATTATCAATAGAAAGGGCTAATGTACCGGCATCCGTCAAATGCCTGTCTGCATTTACAAAATCACCGCAGGCAAGTGCCCTTGTCCCGTCTTTAAGCTGAACGGAAGCAAGATCGTATTTTTCCGTAATAATCATGGGTCTTTCCGGTGCGGAAGAACAGGAAATAAATATAACCGCAAAAATTACAAGGATCAAAAAAACGACGCTCTTTTTTATTCTGCATAACATAAACAGACTCCTGTCCGCCGGATATACTGATTAATGCCCATGGCATAATCTTTTATTCCTAAAATTCATTATTCCGCAGATGGGGAGACGACGCATCCGTGCGGGACCTGTCGGGAACACCTTTTTTTATCAGCGGATTATTTTTTAATCCTTCCATAACATCCTGAATATCGAGTAACAGTGATGTTACCTCTGAAAGTATGGAATTCAGCTGTGGAGTAGCATCTGTAATCATATAATTCGCATTTGAAGACACCTGATCAAGATTTCCGCTCAAGGTTTCTATATCGGAAAGTATTTTATTGATCTTCACATACAGTTCCTGTTTATCTTTTGCTCCCAGCAGGGTCGGTATCAAACCCTCCGGATCAGAAATATTGGCAGAGAGTATACGAAGATTGCCGGTGATGCTATCAAGATTTTGTACTGTCCGGGCGACAGGTGTTTCCGACTGACCGGTAAAGGCACCGTTTATTTCCCCGGTAAGCTGATTCAGGTTGGTAAGTAACAGCGTTATCTGCGAAACGATCTCGCTGATCGAATCCTTCTGAGGCGTATATTCCGTCTGGTGATTTTTAATAAGATCCATCCCTTCAGGAGAGTCAATTCTCGGTATTCTGCTTTCTGCAGCGACCAGATCAGGCCCCTTTCCCGGATGAAAGACAAACTGAGTTCCCAGGCCGATAGGGCTGACAATAAGTTCTACCAGAGATCCTGTTTTTACATAGCTGCTATAATCTTCAAGAATATAAAAATCAGCTATGACCTTATCCCTGTCAAGTGAAATACGGTCAATTTTACCTATTGTAAAACCTTTATACTGGACAGGCATATTACGGGAAATATTTGAAGCGGTTAAAAATTCCGTCGTATAGTGATACTTTCTTACAAACCACTTCTGGTGTGATCCCAGAAAAAAAACCAGAAGTACAAGCCCTGCCATCGCCATAATAGTAAAAATACCTACAATCTGTTCTGCACAGCGAATTCTGAATTTCATGTATCCGCCTCCGACATACTTTTTGTTTTTGTTATTGTTCCATTTTCTACAATATAAACAGTCCCACGAAAACGGGTAATAAACCCGTTTTCATGACTTACATACACAATCGTGTGTCCATCGCTGATAAACGTTTCAAGTATCTGGCACATAGTTTCTCTGGATCTCCTGTCCAGTGATTCCGTACATTCATCAAGAAATAAAACATCAGGTTTACAGATCAGTGCCCGGGCAAACCCTACCTGCTTTTGTTCACCCGTAGACAGATCTGCAGGCCGAAGTGTCAGCGGACGGGCATATCCGACAGAAGAACAGATATTCTGTATTTTTACCAGTCTGTCCCGCGCTTCCATCTCAGGATAATGAATCTGAAGCGGCAGTGAAAGATTCTGAAAAATATTCTGATTTGCCCACAAAGCAGCATCCTGAAACATAAAAGAGCAACTTTTTCTGTATGCGGCGTTCTCGGCACGAGTAAAAGCACCTATATTTTTTCCATTATAATAAACGGTACCTGTTGTCGGCTGAAGCAGGCCCGCAGTTAATTTAAGAAGCGTAGATTTTCCGCTGCCTGATTTTCCCAGAAAAGCAGTTATCGAACCACGCTCGACAGCAAGCGATACACCGGAAATTATCCTGATATTACAGGAGGCAAAACTGACATTTTCCAGCTGAAACAGAGCAGCCACAGAAACCTCTAAAAAATATATGATAAAATGGTAATAAAAGCGTCCACCAGCACAATATACAAAATTGATTTTCCGACAGCCTGTATTCCTGCGACGGGCACTTCAGTCGAAGCCCGCTCTACTGCAAAACCATAATAAGTAGATACCGTCGCTATGATCATACCGAAGAAAATACTTTTTACCAGAGATATCATAATCACATTTACCGTAAATTCTTCAAACAATCCTGAAAAATACTCTGAAAATGGAACAGGGTTTACAAACTGTATAACGACAGACGGTGCAAGAAGTCCGCAGAATGAAAAATACAGATTCAGGAAAAAAAGCGAAGCAGTAACACCTATAAAACGAGGAGAAGCAAGATGGTCAACGGGATCAACACCCACAGATATATAAGCTTCAATTTCATGAGAAGTAACCATACCGCCTATCTCTGTTGCAATAGCTGTTGCCGAACGGGCGGTAACAACGAAAGCAATAAGAATAGGACCGAGTTCACGGCTCATAACAATAACCAGCAGAGAATATATCAGAGAACTTTTCCCAAGTCCAAGCAGGAATGGATACCCTGTAAGAAAAATCGAAGAACCTAATACCACTGCAAGTATCGAAGTAATAGGTAAAGCTTCTATAAAAGTAAACAGTAACTGCATGACAAGAATTTTACGTGCGGCCTTTCCTCTCGACGTAAAATTCACGGCGCTGCCTATCAGTTTTCCAAAATAACCGAGACCATACGGTATCGATTCCATCTGTGTAATCACTGCCTGCCCAATTGCCGACACCATGATCTAGACTATATCACCATTAGTCCAATACGTCCATATTTACCATACCATACAGAGCCACTTTCAAAAACAACAGACTATTGAAAGTGACTTTAATAATTCCAGATACAATATATAGACGCAACAAGGTTAAAGGTCTATTATTCTTTTTATGAACGAGTCTGAATTACAGGTCAAAAAACGTAGTAACCGCATACGCACAGCCGGCTTTATAGCGCTG
>DCFS01000153.1:12074-16322 GCA_002319875.1 Treponema sp. UBA1798
CTTGCTGTAACCGGTGATGGTATTGACTCCTGTACGGATGTCGGAATTGCTTTCATGACACTCATTATAAGCAGGATAATAGAGCGCCCTGGTGACATGGACCATCCGTGGGGGCATGGACGGGCGGAAACAACGGCGACCATGACACTGGCGTTTATTATTTTCTTTGCAGGCACTCAGCTGGCACTCTCGTCGATCAGGCATCTGTTTTCAAAAGATTACTATAATGATATCGAACTGCTCGCTATTACCGCTGCGGTCATTTCAATAGTGGGTAAAACATTTCTTGCATGGTCGCAATTCCATTTCAGTAAAATGACAAACAGCGAAATGTTACTGGCAAATGCCCAGAATATGAAAAACGATATCATTATGTCTGCAGGTATTCTCACGGGATTAACCGCGGCAAAATTATTCAAACAGCCGATCCTTGATCCTGTGATCGCTCTTGCTGTCAGCCTGTGGGTCATAAAAAATGCCATCCAGCTTATCAGACAGATTAATCTTGAATTAATGGATGGGAACAGCGACCAGGGATTATATAAAAAACTTTTTGATGCAGTAATGGCTGTTCCCGGCGTTTCCAACCCTCACCGTGCGCGAATCCGCAAAATAGCATCAAGATGGGATATCGATCTTGATATAGAAGTAAATGCAGAGATGCCTGTACATGAAGCACATGAAATAACCAACAGAGTAGAAAAAGCTGTTCATAAAGCGATACCTGATGTCTATGATATTATGGTACACATTGAACCGGCAGGTCATAGCGGGCACCACGGCAGGGAACAGTACGGACTGCGGGAATCAGATGTTGATTCACCAGCGGAAATGAAAGAAGAAACGCTGGAGCGGAAGCAGAAATCTTCTATGGAAAGATAACCAGGTTTACTGTTCCGCTTTCCAGGCATGGATAAATTCCAGCATAAACTGTTGTATATCGCCGAACCATTTTTTCTGAAATCTGCATGCGTCAACACCAATATAGCGGTAATGCCAGCATTCCCACCGGTATCCCGTTATATCTTCATATCCTTGAGGGAAAGAGAGCGACCAGCCATATTTTTCCGCATTCGCTGAAAGCCATTTTCCGGCTTTAGTCTGTGCATATTCGTCGGAAATGGAGCCGAAGTCAACCGCCGTTCCAAGCTGATGCTGACTTGTCCCGGGTCTTGCAGACTCTCTGTCTGCGACCGCCTGACCTTCCTGCGCAACAAGCCGGTTATACACGGTAACCTGATACTGATAGGAACGGTATGAAGAACTTATCAGCAGCATTGTATCGTCTGCCCGGGCGGCCTTTGCCATGATACGGAGCCCCTGCTCCGCTACGCGGCGTAATGACAGATTATTTCTGCCTATTGCATAGTCATTATTCTTTACCAGAGGAACGATACCGGCTGTTACATAATCCTTACCGAGCGCATGGGTCTTATCACATAACACAAGCAGATTATCTTTGTCAGCAGAAAGGACGGTATTCAAATCAGACAGAAACTCCTGAGGATCACCGTTCGGAATAGCAGCTTTTGCCCACGGGCTCATGACGGAAAGTACTTTTTCAAGTTTCATAATATCTTTGTGCTGCGCAAGCTGTTTTTCATTCTGCATGGAAGCTGCCGATGCACTGTTATTGGAATAAATAAAAAAGCAGCCTATGGAAAGAAAAAAACAGACAATATGCTTAGTTAAATGCATTATTCCCCCTGTATATTACCGGTTAAGCGAAGAAAGAGGTACCGGCTGTGGTGAAACATCGGCATTCTCAAGCAGCGCATACTGCTCAAGTAAAGCGCGCTGCTGGCTCGTCATATGCTGTGGAACCTGTATCAGAATTTTAATATACAGATCTCCCTTTCTTGTACTGCCTGTAAAAGGAACACCCTCACTCTTTATCCTCAATAGTTTACCATGCGTCGTTCCTGCAGGAATATGAAGTTCTATTTTCTTGTCATCAAGAGAAGTAACATTTATTGTGGCACCAAGTGCAGCCTGTATCATGGAAACAGGAACAGCACAATACAAATCCTGCCCATCCCGTTCAAAATATGGATGCTGTTCGACATGAAGAACTACAATCAGATCACCTGCCGTACCTCCATTTACCCCTGCATCTCCCTGATGCGGAATGGCAATACGTTTACCGTCGTCAACGCCGGCAGGTACAGATAATGTCATACGCTTGCTTTTTGTTACGACACCTGCGCCATGGCATGCCGTACAGGGATGATCAATAACAGTCCCTGTTCCGCCACAGGTAGGACACGTCTGCTGGACAGCAAAAAAACCGGCACTTCTGCGTACCTGCCCGACACCGCCGCAGGTAGGACACGTTTTACGGCTTGCGCCTCTGGCACACCCGGAGCCATGACATGTTTCGCATATTTCGTTGTGCTGGAATTTTATATCAGCCTTCGTTCCATATACAGCATCTCTGAAAGAAATATCAAGATCATAACGGAGGCTTGCTCCCTGCCCGGTTTCAGAAGCACTGCGGCGGCCGGATCCGCCCATGCTTCCACTTCCGAACAGGTTCTCAAATATGTCACCGAATCCTCCGCCCATATCTCCAAACAGATCACTGAAATCGTGAAACGCATGGGAATACTGGGCTCCACCGCTTTCCTGCCCCATACCTTCAAGGCCTGCAAAACCATATTGATCGTAAATCGGCCGTTTTTTGTCATCGGAAAGGATTTCATATGCTTCAGTTGCTTCTCGGAATTTCTCTTCGGCTTCCTTGTTACCGGGATTACGGTCAGGATGATACTTTATTGCAAGTTTTCTGTATGCCTTTTTTATCTCATCCTGGCTTGCTTTTTTTTCCACACCCAGAACTTCATAATAATCACGTTTAGCCATATATTTAAAACCTTCGGGAAATTTGTCTTGTAACCAAATATACCATAAAAAACACCCCCGCTGCAACGTAAAAGTGCCCGGGGGTTCCAATCAGATAAATCTGATCTGAAGCGGCAGTATTGCGGAACCCCTCCGGGCTACCGCAATACTGATAGCATTCTCCTATATCGTCTATTTCTTATCATCATCATGAACTTCATATTCAGCATCGTCGGCTTTTCCCTTATCAAACCCGCTGCCGGATTTCGCTTTGCCGGAAGGATCTGCATTACTGCCGGTATTCGGCCCGCTGCCGGTACCTGTACCGCCGTTCTGTGCACTCTGCTGCTTATATACTTCCTCAGCAATCTTATATGAAGCCTGCTTCAGAGCTTCTGTCTTGCTCTTGATTTCTTCAACATTGTCGCTCTGTAAAACCTTTTTCAGATCCGCAACAGCGTCTTCAATTTTCTGTTTATCGGTACCGGAAACCTTGCTGCCAAGATCCTTAAGACTCTTTTCCGTCGCATAAATCAGACTGTCAGCTTCATTATGGGCGTCGACACCTTCACGTTTTCTTTTATCAGCTTCAGCATTTGCTTCAGCATCTTTTACCATTTTTTCGATCTCTGAATCGCTGAGACCGCTGGAAGAAGTAATCTGAACATGCTGCTCTTTTCCTGTTCCGAGATCCTTAGCAGAAACATGAACAATACCGTTGGCATCAATATCGAAGGTAACCTCAATCTGCGGAACTCCACGGGGAGCTGCAGGAATACCGACAAGATCAAATCTGCCAAGCGTACGGTTCTGGTCAGCCATCTCCCGTTCTCCCTGCAATACGTGGATAGATACGGCAGTCTGTCCGTCTGCAGCAGTAGAGAATATCTGACTCTTTTTAGTCGGAATCGTTGTATTCCGCGGAATAAGTTTGGTAAATACACCGCCCATCGTTTCTATACCAAGGGAAAGAGGCGTAACATCCAGAAGCAGTACATCCTTTACGTCACCGCCGAGGACACCCCCCTGAATGGCAGCACCAACAGCGACAGCCTCATCCGGGTTAACGGCACGGCTGCCTTCCTTCCCGAATATTTCTTTTACGACATCCTGAACTTTAGGCATACGGCTCGATCCGCCAACGAGCAGGATTTCATCAATTTTATCACCGGTAAGACCGGCATCCGCAAGTGCCTTCCGGCATGGTTCTCTCGTTCCGTTCAACAGATCTTCAGTCATCTGCTCAAACTGGGAACGGGTCAAAGTCTTCTGTAAATGTTTCGGACCACTGGCATCGGCAGTAATAAACGGCAGATTTATATCCGCGCTGGTCTGGGAAGACAGATTGATTTTTGCATTTTCAGAGGCTTCCCTCAGACGCTGCATTGCCATTGCATCTTTTGAAAG
>DCFS01000010.1 GCA_002319875.1 Treponema sp. UBA1798
CGTCCCAAGGGGCGGGGTATTAAACCCTCCGCACGAATAAAGAAACAAAAATCAGGTACGCTTTCCTTATATTTTACGGTAGCTTTACACATAAAATACAATCGTGTACTATGATAAAGATGAAAGAACTTACAAGCAGTCAGCGTAAGCAACTCAGCGCTGCTGCCCAGACAATAAAACCGGTAGTGCAGATCGGACAGAGCGGACTTACAGAAGGTGTAACCGGAAAAGTGGAACAGTCTCTGGCTGCTCATGAACTGATAAAAATTAAATTTCTTGAATTCAAAGATGAAAAACAGGACATCGCAAACAGGCTTGCAGAAAGCTGTGAAGCCGTCCTGGTCCGTATCATCGGGAACGTGGCCATACTGTACCGGCCGGCTGAAAAAGAAACAAGCCGGAAATATGGCATCGTTTTTGATACGGAAAAATAACATATATAATACGGCTCGTTTAGTTACATTCATACTGTTTTCATGTATAAATATACATTCTTACTAGGCACAGTTCTCTTAAATATGTATAATGATGCTTTAGTATGAGTACTAAAGCATGCATTGTCCTTGCTAACGGACAGGTCTTTGAAGGAAACAGTTTTGGAGCTACCGGGTGTATTACCGGGGAAGCAGTATTTACGACCGGCATGACGGGATATCTTGAAACCCTGACAGATCCGAGTTATTACGGGCAGATCGTGACACAAACGTTCCCCTTGATCGGAAATTACGGTGTCATCCCGCATGATTTTGAAAGCGCAAAAAGCCATGTGCGCGGATATATTGTCCGTTCCTGGTGCGATGTTCCTTCCAATTTCAGGAATCAGGGAACAATTGATTCCTTTCTGAAATCAAACAACATTATAGGATTGTATGGTATTGATACGCGGAAACTGACAAAAGTGCTCCGCGAAGCAGGTGTCATGAATGCCCGGCTCATTTCAGGCGACAGCAGTGAAGCAGCTGAAGAATTTGCCGCACTGGACAATCCTGTCAAAAAGGAAAAACTCCTGAAAGCAATACAGGCATACAAAATTGAAAATGCAGTCGAGTCGGTTACCTGTAATGCAGTAACAATAGAAGAACCTGCAGATATCATTTTTGCAGAATGTAAAAAATACCGCGCAGTTCCTGTTACAAAAGACGGCTTAAAAGTTAACGACCAGAAAAAAGCGATGAAAAACGGGAAAGGCAAAAAAGTTGTCATCTGGGACTTCGGCGCAAAAGCAAATATACGGCGTGAACTTCTGAAGCGGGGAATAAACGTTGTTACTGTTCCCTGTACAGCAACTGCAAAAGATATTCTCGCGCTGAATCCTGACGGGATTATGTTGACAAACGGACCGGGAGATCCCCAGGACAATACGGGAATCATTGCAGAACTGGGAAATCTTTGTAAGACTGATGTCCCCATATTCGGTATCTGCCTCGGTCACCAGCTGCTGGCACTGGCAAAGGGAGCAAAGACAGTAAAACTCAAGTATGGCCACCGCGGGGCAAATCAGCCGGTAAAACAACTATCTACAGGACGCGTATATATCTCAAGCCAGAATCATGGTTATGCCGTTGAAAGCAGCACACTGCCGGAAGGTGCCATAGAAAGTTTCGTAAATACAAATGACAGAACCTGCGAAGGTATCACTTATACTGATATTCCGGCATTTTCAGTACAATTCCATCCGGAAGCATCTTCAGGGCCGCTGGATCTTAATTTTCTTTTTGATGACTTTGTAGACCTGATAAATGACCATTCATATTTAAGAAATTTCAAAGCAGAACATAAAGCGATAGATGCTGTCGCCTATTTCAAAACAACAATCAAATCAGAAAATATGGCCTGCACAGCCAGGGGTAACAAATAAAATGCCGTTAAATTCCTCAATCAAAAAAGTCATGGTTATCGGATCCGGTCCTATCGTCATCGGACAGGCAGCAGAATTTGATTATGCAGGAACTCAGGCCTGCAAAGCGTTAAAAGAACAGGGCATCAGCGTCGTTCTGGTAAACTCGAATCCGGCAACTCTTATGACCGACAACACGATGGCAGATGCCATATATATCGAACCGCTTATTCCTGAAACAGTACAGCGCATCATAGAAAAAGAAAAACCGGACAGCCTTCTTTCCACTCTTGGCGGACAGACCGGTCTTACACTCAGCATGGAACTCGCAAAATCAGGTTTTCTCAAGAAACACAATGTACGGCTTCTCGGAGCCAATCCTGAAACAATCGACAAAGCGGAAGACCGGCAGATATTCAAGGATACCATGCTGTCCATCGGAGAACCGTGTATCCCGTCAAAAGTTGTAACTACGCTTAAAGACGCACTTGCCTTTGCCGACGAAGTCATCGGGTATCCCGCAATCGTACGTCCGGCATTTACACTTGGCGGTACCGGCGGAGGCATCGCACAGACCCATGCCGAGCTGGAAGAAATAGCACACAACGGACTGCACCGGTCGCCCATCCACCAGATCCTGGTAGAAAAATGTATTTCAGGATGGAAAGAGATCGAGTTCGAAGTCATGAGGGATCACAGCGGCAACGTCATTACCGTATGCTCTATGGAAAATTTTGATCCGGTAGGTGTACATACGGGAGATTCAATCGTTATTGCTCCGACAGTCACGCTTGCAGATAAAGAATACCAGATGCTCCGTTCAGCAGCGCTGAACATCATATCTGCACTCAGGATAGAAGGCGGCTGCAATGTCCAGTTTGCACTGAAACCTGACTGTTTTGAATATGCCGTAATTGAAGTCAATCCGCGTGTTTCACGCTCTTCCGCACTGGCGTCAAAAGCGACCGGTTATCCTATTGCAAAGGTAGCAACGCTCATTGCGATTGGCTATAACATGGATGAAATACCCAATGCAGTCACACGGAAGACAGCAGCCTGTTTCGAACCGGTACTGGATTATGTCGTAGTCAAGTTTCCGAAATGGCCTTTCGATAAGTTCGTCTATGCAAAACGTACACTTGGCACACAAATGAAAGCTACAGGCGAAGTCATGGCTATAGGACGGACCTTTGAAGAAGCGCTGATGAAAGCGGCACGGGGAGCAGAAGTCGGGGTCAACTCACTGCGGCTGAAAGCTTTTACAGAAGAAAGTGATGAGCGCATCATCCAGAGAGTAGGAGAATGCACCGACCAGCGGCTTTTCGCCATATTCGAGGCTCTGAAAAGAGAGCTCCTTTCTATAGAAAAAATTCATGAAATTACCATGATCGACATATGGTTCCTTGCTAAAATCAATCGTCTTGTTGATATGGAAAAACAGATGGAAAATGCCAGGCAGAATAAAACTGAACTAACCGCAGAATTATATCTTGAGGCAAAAAAGGACGGTTATCCTGACAAAGTCATAGAAGATTTATCTGGTACAAAGATACCGGGAAGTACCGGAATAATCAAAGAGGCACCAAAGGCGGCTGTTTTGCGGGCACAAGGCAAGCTGGCACATATTCCGGCCACCTATAAAATGGTTGATACGTGCGCAGGCGAGTTCAATGCAGAGACACCGTATTTTTACGGCGGCTACGATACGGAAAATGAAGCTGAAGAATTTCTTGCAGAACGAACAGCGTCGCGCAGCCGTAAAGGTACAGTCATAGTCCTCGGTTCAGGACCAATCCGTATCGGACAGGGAATCGAATTCGACTATGCTTCGGTACAGTGTGTCTGGTCGCTTAAAAAACTCGGATATGAAGTAGCTATCATTAATAACAATCCGGAAACGGTTTCCACGGATTTCGATACGGCAGACAGGCTGTATTTTGAACCGCTGACACCTGAGGATGTCATGAGCGTTATCAACACTGAAAAACCGGTCGGCGTTGTTGTGGCATTCGGCGGACAGACCGCGATAAAACTTACTAAATTCCTCGACAGCCAGGGTATCAGAATACTCGGAACCAGTGCCGATTCCATCGACATTGCGGAAGACAGGGAACGTTTTGAAAAACTGTGTGAAAAACTGCATATCAACAAACCTAAAGGGGAAACCGTCTTTACAACGAAAGAGGCTTTAGCTTCTGCAGAGCGCATCGGTTATCCGGTTTTGCTGAGGCCGTCCTATGTACTCGGCGGACAGAACATGATCATTGCCTTTACCGGCGATGATATAAAGGAATACATGGCTATCATCCTCTCGCAGGGTATTGAAAATCCGGTCCTTATCGATAAATACATGATGGGCATAGAACTGGAAGTAGATGCCATCTGCGATGGAGAAGATATCCTGATACCCGGTATCATGGAACACATAGAACGTACCGGTATTCATTCCGGTGATTCCATCGCCGTATACCCGTCATGGAATTTGAACGATATTCTCCGTGAAAAGATTCTGAACCAGTCACGGGAACTTGCGCTTGCCCTCGGTACGAAAGGGCTCGTAAACATACAATATCTCATCTATAACAACGATCTGTATATAATAGAGGTAAATCCGCGTTCCAGCCGGACTGTACCGTACATCAGTAAAGTTACCGGTGTTCCGATGGTTGAACTTGCCACCCGTGCAATGCTCGGCGAAAAAGTCAAAACTTTCGGATTTGGTACCGGCCTGTACCGGATTCCACCCTATTTTGCTGTAAAAGTACCCGTGTTCAGCTTTGAAAAACTTATGGATGTAGATACGCATCTCGGTCCTGAAATGAAATCCACCGGTGAAGTCTTAGGACTGGCATCTACGATGGAAGAAGCAATCTACAAAGGTCTCATTGCGGCCGGATATCAAATGAAAAGAAGCGGCGGAATCCTGTTTACTGTACGGAAAACAGACCAGTATGAAATTCCGGATCTTGCCCGAAAGTTTTACGATATGGGATTCAGGCTGTATGCTACAGAGGGAACAGCAAAAGTTATCAGCGATTTCGGTATGGAAGTAACTGTTGTAAACAAGATACATGAAAATCCCGATAATAATCTTCTCACGCTGCTCGACTCCGGCAAAATAGACTATGTTATTTCAACAAGCGCAAAAGGCCGCGACCCGCATGCAGACAGCGTCCGCATGCGGCGGCATGCCGTTGAACGAGACATTCCCTGCCTTACCGCTATCGATACCGCAAATGCAATCGCAAACTGTCTTGCCAGCCGTTATTCGGCAGACAATGTCGAACTGGTAAATATCAACGACCTGCGGACAGGCAGAGAAAAACTCCGCTTCAGCAAAATGCAGAGCGCAGGTAATGATTTTATCGTAATCAACGCGATGGCACAGGATGTGAAAAATCCTGCAGGACTAAGCGTACGATTATGCAACCGGCGGACAGGCATCGGAGCGGATTCACTTGTACTTATCAGGCGAAGTACAAAAGCAGATGCATACATGCAGTTCTTTAACCAGGACGGATCAGAAGGCCGCATGGCGGGCAATGCAATACGCTGCGTAGCAAAATATCTGTTTGACAACAACATTAACGGGATCGCTTCCCGACATGCACTGAAAACCGATCCGACAGCAACCATAACCATAGAAACCGTAAGTGGTATAAAAACACTTACGCTCTATAAACT
>DCFS01000238.1 GCA_002319875.1 Treponema sp. UBA1798
CCTGCGTTGACGGATATGCGTCATAGGGATTTTCACTGTCATCATATTTGGAAAGTATTTCAAAGTAGCCGACAATCTCATCTACCTGCTTTTTTAATACTGTCAGATTTGTGCTTTCAGGGGAAAGCCTCGAAAGATACAACAATTTTTCAAGTGTATCTTCATCGATTGTTTTGTGAGTACTCATAATACTATTTTACAGAATTTAACCGACTTACACAATGCAAAGACAATCGATGCCGTCACAGGCCCCGCCGTCGTTATTTTCTAAAGAAATCGCCGGCGGATTGAATTACGTTATTACACCCCGGGGGACAGGGCGTTAAACTTTCCACAAAAAAATACCGGTTTTACATTCACACCAGTTGTCTTATTACAGGGAAATATATGGTCAGGCGTATACGTCTATCTGGGTACCGGAACCTTCAGCAAGCGGAGCACGGGCAGAATCAATCAGGCTCACAACACCTGCCCCATTGGTTTTCATCATATCGATTGAAGACTTTAAAAGAGAAACGCCTGCCTGCATCTGAACAGAATTCTGTGATAATTGCATCGATAACGAAGGTATATCCATAAGTTCATTATTATATCAATAACCCCGTCTGTCAATATGCCGCATGACAAATCGAAGTGTTTTCAAAAATCAGACGTGTTTTGAAAGTGGATCAATCATTTATATCCGATTGCAAAAAACATACTATTTCAGTATTATAATTTTAGTTGCTTAATAACAACATCAGGTAAACCGTTTTACGGGGATCATCCGACTAACCAGGACAACCGGCAAAAACCTGTTATTTTAGTAAGCTGCTTTGGATATAAAATTACTATCTGAAAAAAAACAAAAAGTGTTGTTGCAAGACTTCCCGGGAGTTTCCTCATGAAAAGTATCCGTACCATTCTGATTATATACACCTCGATCCTCGTTATCAGCCTTTCGGCGGTAATCGATATTGTATTCCTGTTTAATATGCAGCAAATGAAACAGAGCGGAACAAAAAGCATTACAGAATCACGAATGACCGGATATGACGACGCTGTCAGATATCAGGTCCAGAATGTTATTACACTGCTGACAGCGGTTTATGACAGGGAATCTTCCGGAGAACTGACGGAAGCAGAGGCACAAAAAGAAGCAGTACGGCTGGTCAAAAGTCTGCGCTACGGATCAGATAACAGCGGTTACTTCTGGATCGATTCGCTTGATTATACGCTGATAGCGCATCCCATCCTGTCGCAGCAGGAAGGTACAAACCGGTACAATCTTGAAGATAAAAACGGTATAAAAATCATACAGGAAATCCTTAAAACCGCACAGAACTCCAGCGCCGGAGGGTTCAGCGAATTTTATTTTACAAAATCGGACGGAGTCACCGTTGCCCCGAAACGGACATATTCCATGCTCTTCAAACCATGGGGCTGGGTTGTCAGTACCGGAAATTATTACGACGACATACAAAAAGAAATCCGTACACGTGCACAGGATTTTGACAGCCGCTATAAAAATACAATTGTTGCAGCTGAAATATCCAATATTCTGTTGTTATTACTTACGCTGATAATGGTAATACGATTCTCGGATAAATTCACATCCCCGATTACCGGTGTCGCCGGCATGCTGGAAAAGGTCGGAAAAGGAAATCTTACAATCCGTTTGTCCGATACACGTTCCCGCAACGAAATAGGTCAGATGCAGCGCCAGGCAAATTCGCTTGCCTCAGCTATGCATGATATGGTTGCGGCTGTCCGGTCAAAGGCATCCGCTCTTGAGCATACCGCAGGTGAACTCGACCGGAGTACGGAAACCATTTCTTCCGGCATAAAGGAAATTGTATTAAATCTGAAAGAACTGTCAAAACATGCGGAGGAACAGAATCAAAGTACTGAAGAAACCGCAGATATCATGCAGAACATGATAGAAACCGTTAAAGAACTGTCAGGAAAAATAGAGACACAAAACAGTGATGTTGCCCAGTCTTCAGCAGCAATAGAAGAAATGGTTGCAAATATTGAAATGATCGCAAAAAATGTTACACATTTCAGCGACAGTTTCGAAAAATTTGCAAAGGTATCGGAAGAAGGCAGTGGTCTGATGCATGATATTACTGCACTTATACAGGACGTTTCCGGAGCATCCAATGAACTTCTCAATACAAACAGGATCATCGCCAATGTAGCAGGCCAGACTAACATGCTTGCAATGAATGCGGCTATCGAGGCCGCGCATGCGGGAGAAAGCGGATACGGTTTTGCCGTGGTTGCGGAAGAAATCCGCACGCTGTCGGAAAACACAGCAAAACAGTCCAGGACAATCGGATCGGCACTAAAAAAAATACTCGAACAGATAAAAACGGTCGATGCTGCTTCCTCGAAAGCCGAAAACGTATTTTCCGGAATTAACAGCAGAATGACGGATATACATAATCTTCTTAGCGAAATACAGGCTGCCATATCCGAGCAAAGCGCAGGCAGCAGCCAGATCGTTGTGTCGCTTGGCCACATAAAGGAAGTTACGGAAGGAGTCCGGACCAGTTCCGGAAAAATGGATGGCGATGCCCGGTCAGTACAGAATGAAGTAAACAAACTTAAAAATCTGGCGGATGAAATGGAAGAGAGTACCAGAAGGATATCCGAATCGACAGGTTCTATCGAACAGAACGTAGGTACCGTCAGCAGCATGGCAGGACAGAACCGCCTTGCCGCCAGAGAACTGACTGACAGTACGGATAAATTTATTGTATAAACGGGTTGAACCACCTTCAAAAGTCTGTTACCTTTGAAAACGCGTCGGATTTTATATAGCAGCAACGGACAGAAATGCCCTGCCTTATTCAGTATTTCTCAGAATACTCACGACGAGATTGCCCGTGGAGCGCGTCTGAAATTTTCTTTTCATCAAAAAAAATCAGTATAATACCTCCGCACAGACAGAATACGGCTGCGACCGCTGCAACAATACGGTAACCGGCACCGGTCGCACTGCCGACAGTTGCAAACGATGTAAAAAGCAGCATGGCTATGCTTTGGCCCAGCTTGTAACAGAACGTTCGCACTGCAAAAAACATCCCCTGATGGTTCTCCCCGGTACATTCTGCGTCATACTCGGCTACATCGGCTACCATTGCCTGAGGCAGAATGCCGAATATTGCCAGCGCTGCTGCACCGGTTATAACAATCACACACCCCTGCACTACAGGAGGAACGGCCAGCGTCTTTCCGGTAAATGCCGTAACAAGGTACGTAAATGTGAACATAAGAAATGCAGACAGGACCATCTTTTTTTTACCGGTATGACGCGTTAC
>DCFS01000078.1 GCA_002319875.1 Treponema sp. UBA1798
CGTACGGCGGTACACCTTTTATAGCTGCGATTAATTTTGTCCTGACTGGTAATCCTTACCATGATACGCAAAGCTGTTATACCGGTGATATGATCCGTGCCGGCTTTAGTCTTAATAATCCTGAGCTGGTACAGGCTATGGTCAGTCATTCTGAAGAAACCTGCAATTTCCTGACATCTTTAGGAATTGAGTTTTCCAGACTTGACGACGGCTCTCTCCGCCGCCGTCATTTGAGTGGCTCCACATATCCGCGTTCGCTGTGTTCTACAAACGGGCTGATCGGCGTGGAAATGATTGAAAAACTTACTGCCTGTTTGAAAAAAAATAGTATTGAACTATATTCCGGCTACAAGGCTGTCGCGCTTTCCTGCAGCGGCAACAGAATTGATGCTATGGAATTCGTTGATAAAACCGGAAAGACACTGATTGCTGAAGCCGATACATTTATTGCTGCATGGGGAGGTGTCGGAAATCTTTTCGGCACGTCAACCTATCCGGTTGATGAAAACGGAAGGACTCTTGCAGTGGCCTATGAGGCAGGTGTAAAGCTTATTGATCTGGAATTTCTTGAATACGAACCTATGGTAGTAATGAATCCTCCCGGAGCTGTCGGTGAACCCTGTCCTACTGCCATGCTTGGTGAGGGGGCACAGCTTCTCAATACGAAGTTTGAGCGCTTTATTCTTGAAACGAGGCCTGAGGGAGAAGCCGGAGCCCCCAAGACCCTGATTAACCGTGCCATATGGCAGCAAGTACAGAAAGGTTTCGGGACTATGCATGGCGGCTGCTGGGTGGACTTGCGACATATTCCGGTTGAAACACTAAAACTGTATCCGTGGTTTTATAATCGTCTGATCGCAAACGGTCTGAATCCCCACGTATCACTGGTGGAGGTGGGGCCGATGGCACACAGTTTCAGCGGTGGTATAAAAGTCGATACTTCCTGCCGTTCGAATTTCGGTAATTTGTATGCAGTAGGTGAAGCTGCCGGTGGTTTTCATGGTGCATGCAGAATGGCTGGCAATGCGGCATCTCAAGCGGCAGTTAGCGGTCTTATTGCTGCAGATGCCATTGCTGCAGAAACAGGAAACAGTTCTGTTTCCCATCCTGTAGATAATCTGCCGGAATATCGGACTGATGAAAAAGTCAGAAAAAATCTTACCACGCGTATAGATTCTGCGGCTGTTGCACTCGGAGTGTACCGAAATGGACAAGTCCTTGAGAATTCGCGAGACGAACTGGTATCAATACTGGAAGATCAGACTATTGAACTGGATACGGATACGAAGCTGCGTGCCGAATCGATATGGCTTATGGTTTGTGCTGCACTGAAGAGAACAGAAAGCCGGGGAACACATAACAGAACCGATTATCCTGAACAGGACGAATCGCAGAATCACAGTAATATTTTTTATAAAGAAGGTTAAATATGGAAGTTAAGGGAATTATAACACCGATTATCACCCCGATGAATCCGGATGAAAGTATAAATTATGTAGAATTGAAAAAACAGATTAACAGGCTGATAAACGCAGGTGTTCATGGTTTGTTTTTTTATGGTACTAATGGTGAATGTTATATTTTGAGTGCAGAAGAAAAAAGAAAGATCCTTGAAGTTGCTGTGGCAGAGGTAAATCACAGAGTTCCCGTCTATGCTGGTACCGGCTGTATCGGTACGAAAGATACAATCGAAATGTCAAAAATGGCTGAATCGATTGGTGTCGACGCACTTTCTATTATAAGTCCTTATTTTGCTGCCATAAGCCAGAATGAATTGATAAGTCATTATACGCAGATTGCAGCAGCCGTTAAATTACCGATTGTACTGTACAATATTCCTGCGCGGACAGGAGTTAATATTGCTCCGTCGACGATAGAAAAACTTGCTGATATCGATAATATTGTAGGCGCGAAAGACAGCAGCGGTAATTTTGATAATATGCTGCAATATATAGAAGCGACTCGTAAGCGTGAAGATTTTTCTATTTTAAGCGGAAATGATTCTTTGATTCTCTGGTGTCTTTTTGCCGGAGGGAGGGGTGGTATTGCCGGATGTTCTAACGTATATCCTGAAAATATGGTAGGCATTTACGAAAATTTTATTAAAGGTAATATTGATAAGGCCCGCGAATGCCAGGATCGTATCCGTGCGCTGCGGAATGTTTTTAAATATGGAAATCCGAATACAATTGTAAAAAAAGCGGTAAAACTGCTTGGATATGATGTTGGGGAATGCAGGACTCCTTTTAATACTCTTTCTGCGGAAGGTATGGATGCACTCAAAAAAGTTCTGGCAGATTATAAAAAAAGTGATATGCGTTAATTCAGAAAAATTATGCATGTCCTCCTTTGTGTAATTTTTCGGCTGTATAAGTTCTGTCGGCGAGTCTGAAAGGCTGTCCGGCAGGACTTATATGGTTCTTCCATAGGAAATAATACAAAAAGTATGCAGGAAGCAATTTACGGGCCTCCTTATTTTGTTACGGAATACAGGAAGTGGTATGAGAAGTCTGCGTGCTAAAATACTGATAGTAATTCTGACTGTTACGGTTCTTTCAAATTTGGGAATAACATGGTTAGCGTATACGATATCGGGAAGAGAATTAAAAAAGGCTGGCGAGGTCGATCTGAAACATGTAACCAGTTCGGTTGCAGAAAGTATATATGAAGCAAACCAGAAAGAATTCAAAATGTTACGGACGCTTGCTTCCCTCCCGCTTATAAAAAATCCTGCTGTATCTTTGGCTGAAAAATATGATATGGTACGGGCTGTCCCTGCAACAGACAGCAGTTATATAGATGTGACCATTCTTGATACAAATGGAAAGGCATATGCTACCGCAAACGGACAACTGATCGATCTTTCAGATCGCAATTATTTTACTCAGGCAATGGCTGGTGAGTCTTTCGTTACTGATCCGTTCGTAAATAAAGTTACCGGAAATCTTTCAATAGTGTATTCTGTACCTGTGTATGATGAAAAACATACCATTATCAATGTTCTGTTTGCTGTTGTTAACGGTGATAAATTAGGCCGTGTCGTTCAGAGGCTTGTTGTCGGTAATAACAGAAATCCTGTTGTTATCAGCAGAAGTTCAGGCGATATCATAGGTGATGCAGCAAACGAGGATCCCGGCAGCACTCATAATCTGAAACTAATGGCGACAAAGGATCCGGCTTTTGCTTCTATTGCCCCAGTTATTACCGCAGGCAGATCCGGTATCAGTTTTTATAGATCAGGGAAAAAGGATATGATGGTTTCCTATCAGCCTGTTCTTGATACGGAATGGACAGTAATAGCTCAAGTCCCTGTCAGTGATTTTGCCGGTGGTGTCCGGTTGATATTGCGTTCAATAATGGCAGCTTTTATCATTACTACGATTCTGGCCGTATGTATATGCAGTATTATAATAGGCAAATCTGTAAAGCCATTGAGGCTTGTAAAAGCCTCAATAGTAAAAATATCTACAGGCAATGCCGATCTGACTCAGCGTATTACGGTAACAGCAAATGATGAAATCGGTGCTGTAATAGATGGTTTTAACGGTTTTACAGGAAAACTTCAGGCGATAGTTTCCGATATAAAAAAATCAGAAAACCTTCTTTCTGCAGCGGGGACAGATTTGCAGTATACAACAGGTTCGACTTCGTCTTCCATGAAACAGATACTATCAAATATACAGAATGTTACTATGCTGATAACGAAGCAGGTGAACAGTGTCGGGCAAACTGCAGGTGCTGTAAATGAAATTGCTTCAAATATAGCATCACTCGATAAGATGATTGAAGGGCAGTCGGGCGGGGTGACTCAGGCTTCTGCC
The DNA here is from genome assembly GCA_002319875.1 of Treponema sp. UBA1798. Lineage (GTDB taxonomy): Bacteria > Spirochaetota > Spirochaetia > Treponematales > Treponemataceae > Treponema_D. The sequence continues at coordinate 3,822 of DCFS01000078.1, forward strand.
GCTGTGGAGGAAATGATTGGTAATATCGGTTCTGTGAATCAGACCGTAGGGAAAATGGTTGTATCGTTTCAGGAACTGGAAAGCGATGCCAAAACAGGAGCTGCAAAACAGAATGATGTGGATGACCGGATCAGGCAGATTGAGAACCAGTCAGATATGCTGCTTGATGCTAATACTGTTATTGCAAATATAGCAAGTCAGACCAATCTTCTTGCAATGAATGCTGCAATAGAAGCTGCACATGCAGGCGTTGCGGGCAGAGGGTTTAGTGTCGTAGCTGATGAAATCAGGAAACTTTCAGAAACATCTTCCAGTCAATCGAAAACGATAAGCGAACAATTAAATAAAATAAAGGAAGCAATCGGGAATGTCGTATCCGTTTCGGCTGAATCCGGTACCGCATTTCAGTCCGTCCTGAAAAAAATCAGAGAAACTGATGAACTCGTGAGGCAGATCAGTGAAGCCATGGAAGAGCAGAAAGAAGGATCGAAGCAGATAAATGAAACCCTCCATTCCATGAACGATAGTACAATACAGGTGAAAACTGCATCTGATGAAATGTCAGCTGGTAACAAAGCAATTCTTGATGAGATAAAAAGTTTACAGGATTCAACGGCAGCGATGAAAGACAGTATACATGAAATGACAGACAGTGCACAGAGAATCACCGAGTCGGAAGATTCTCTTGCCGGAATTTCTGTTAAGGTTCAGGATTCTATCAGTCAAATTGGCAGTCAGATCGACCAGTTTCAGGTATAACTATGTTGCCACGGTATTTCCCCTGATATACCCCGTGTGTTTCAAAATACCGGGACATTGCATTCAGGACGGATTTCTTGTCGGCAGTCCACAGCGGGGCGAGCAGCAGTTTCCTGGGGCCGTCTCCGGTCAGCCGGTGGATGACTATGTTTTCCGGCAGGTGCATCACTATTTCCGATAGTATGGAAAAATATTCATCCATACCCATGCAGCGTATTCTGCCGGCAAGGTATTCATCCGCGATGGCTGTCCCTTCGAGAATGTGCAGTACCGTTATTTTGATGCCATCAGTTCCCGCTCCGGCACAGTGTTCTGCCGTTTTTATCATATCAGCTGCCGTTTCTTCCGGCAGCCCTAAGATGATGTGCGTTACGATGTGTATGTCCGGATTAGCTTCTTTTATTCTGCGCACGGCATCATCATATACCGGAAGGCTGTATCCGCGGTGAATATACCGGGCCGTCTTTTCGTTTGATGTCTGCAGTCCGAGTTCGATCGAAACGAATGTTCTGCTGCAGAGGGCTGCAATCCGGTTCAGAATGTCCTGATCCAGACAGTCGGGGCGTGTCGCGATCGATATGCCGACAACATCTTCTGCGGATACGGCCTCGGTATATTTTTTTTCAAGTTCCGCCGCATCCCCGTACGTACTGGTAAAGTTCTGGAAATACGCAATATACCTGCCTCCGGTGTTTTTTGCCCTGACGAGTTTTTTTGCTTCCTGTATCTGTCCGGATATACTGAGTTCGGCGGATGCTGCGAAATCTCCGGAACCTGCAGCGCTGCAGAAAATACATCCGCCGGAACCCTTCGTTCCGTCACGTGTCGGACAGGTACAACCTGCGTCGAGAGAAAGTTTATAAACCTTGCAGCCGAACTTCCGTTTGTAGAAATCGGAAACGGAATAAAAATATTTCATATGAACCGTTTGCCAAACCGGACATCCGGCGGTATCGCGGCGGTTTCCTCCATAATAACAGCGTATACTGTCATATCACGTTGCGTACCATGCATATCATTCAGGTACCTGGTACAGGGTGATTTTCACCGTCAGTTTCCGTCTTTTTCTCCGTCAACTTTCGGGAAGAACTCACGGTACTTTGAAGAAGAACTCACGGTACTTTTATCTCTTCTTCCCGGTACTTTTAAAGGAGATACACGGAGTTCCTTCCTCTTCCTCCCGGAGTTCCTGTTAAAAGTACCGTCAGAAAGTGTCCGGAACTGACGCTGTATCGTCTCCGGACTCACAGAGGCCTGAGGAAGAACCAACAGGCCTCTGTCAGTCCGGTATTACGGAGAAGCCGGGGAGAACTGTCATATATCCTCCTGCCACTTCCATTGGTATTACCTGACACCTGTCAGAGTACCTCCTGAAAGTACCATGGGAAAAAGGTCCGGACTGACGGTATCTTTCTCCGGCCATCTGTGATTTTCTGAAAGGCGGAGGCGGAAAAAAGGTCCCCGTTCCGTCTGAATGCACAGCCGTTTCTGGTTGTACTGCCTGCTTCCTGAACTCCTTTTGTACCTTTGTTCTATACTATAACACACTTTACTGCCCGTGAAGAATACCTTACTATAAGGAGATATGTCAGATTTACTTGATTATGTATCCTGGAGGGGCGATATTCCGTTTTCCGTCTCCCCCTTTAATGAAACGGATGCCCTCATACTCTGCCAGCTTTCGTATCTCGATTTTCAGGGTCTTACAGGGACAGGTTTCGTTTCTGCCGACAGGGTTGCTTTTGCCCGGGCGGCTTCTGCTTTCAAAACATCTCAGGATTACAAAAGCCGTTCCGATTTGGGAATATTCATCAATGCCAAAACACTGCCGCTGCTTGAAGCTGCCGGGAATTCCCTGAGGTTTGGGGATATGAAGATATGCGGATACCGGAACATAGTTGATGACGTACGCGAGGA
>DCFS01000143.1 GCA_002319875.1 Treponema sp. UBA1798
TGTGAATATAACTGTGCCTTTGCCAATTCCGGACTCAAGGATATGGTAAAGGCCCTGAAAGGTAAAAAAATCTATCCGAGAATCCAGGTTGAAGACAGCGGAAACAATGTCAGTTTTGCTGTCTCATGCCGTCACTGCGAAGAACCTCTGTGCGTTAAAGCCTGTATTACCGGAGCGCTCCATATTGAAGACGGAGTTATCTGTACGGATAAAGACAAATGCGTCGGCTGCTTTACCTGCATTCTTTCCTGTCCGTACGGCTGCATCATGCCGGCGGAAACGGGACAGGTGATACAAAAATGCGAACTGTGTGTCAAAAATGCAGACGGGACACCTGCATGCGTAAAAGGATGTCCGAATAAGGCGATTGTATATGAAGACCGCGGTGTTCCGGGATATCATGGAGAAGGAGATGCAAATGACTGATTCTGCAAAATACGTTATTATAGGGAATTCAACTGCAGCTATCGGTGGCGTCGAAGGAATCCGTTCCCTGGATAAAGATGGCAGCATAATCCTCATCTCGTCAGAAAACCATCCTGTATATTCCCGACCTCTTATTTCCTATCTTCTCGAAGGGCGTACGGATGAAAAACACATGCTGTACCGTGATAAAAACTTTTATAAAGCAAACAATGTTACATTTATGAGCGGCAAAACCGCAGTGTCCATAGACGCTTCAAAAAAAACGGTAACGCTCGAAAGCGGAGAAGTAATCGGATATGATAAGATGCTGAATGCAACCGGATCGCGTCCGTTCGTACCTCCAATGGGAGGTCTTGATTCCGTATCATATTTTACATTTCTTTCGCTGGACAGCGCAAAAGACCTCGGAAAAGTAATCCACAAAAAAAGCCATGTCCTCATTATCGGTGCAGGACTTATCGGTATGAAATGTGCGGAAGGTATTGCGGAGCGCGTCTCAGATGTCACTATTGTCGAAATGGCTCCTCGCTGTCTGCCAACCGTTCTCGAGGAAAAGGGCTCGGCTATCATCCAGAAAAAAATGGAAGAGTACCACGTATCTTTTGTTCTCGGTGACAGTGTCAAACAATTTACTGCAGATCCGGCAAAAGCTCCGTACGGCGGAAGCGCAGTGACGAATAACGGTAAAACGATTGAGTTCGATGTTCTTGTCTGCGCTGTCGGCGTACGGCCGAATACTCAGCTTATCGAAAAGGCCGGCGGGAAAGTAGAAAAGGGAATTGCTATCGACGAAACATGCAGGACAACACTGGATGGAATCTATGCTGCGGGAGACTGTACGTTAAGCCACGATATCTGCGCAAATACGGACAGGATACTTGCAATTCTTCCGAACGCTTACCTTCAGGGTGAATGTGCCGGAATTAACATGGCAGGCGGAACTAAAGCGTATACAAAGGCGATGCCTCTCAATTCGGCAGGTTTTTTCGGGCTTCATATGGTTACGGCAGGCAGTTACAGCGGCACATGCATCGACGCGAGCCGCCCTGAAAAAAAAGCAACGGCAAATACGCCGGCCCAGGATGCAGAATACCGCAAATTCTTTGTAGAAAACGATCTGCTGAAGGGATTTATCATAATCGGCGATGTAAACCGCTCAGGAATCTATACATCGATTATCCGGGATCAGATCCCCCTTTCCTCGATAGATTTCGACGCAATAAAAGAAGAACCACGGCTTATGGCATTCAGCAAAAGCCGGCGCGAGACAATGCTTGCTGCAAAGGATGACTCTCCGGCAACATCATGGAATTTCGCCACAGTCTGAAATTAACATTTGGAGGAAAATTACCATGTTGAAAATAAACGTAACACAGCAGATGGATTTTCAGCAGCTTAATAGTGAAATACGTGAATCTCCTGAAAAACATATAAAGATCATAAATGCTATCGGACAGCGGTATATTGGCAGCGGACTTGCAGGACGCAGGATCGAAATAGAAGGTACACCCGGTAATGCACTCGGTGCCTACCTTGACGGTTCAATTATTTCCGTCCGGGGGAATGTACAGGATGCTACCGGAGATACTATGAACGGTGGAGAAATCATTGTTCACGGAAATGCCGGTGATGCTACCGGGTATGCAATGCGCGGGGGAGCTATCTATATACGTGGTAATACCGGTTACCGGGCAGGCATACACATGAAAGCGTATAAACTGCAGCAGCCGGCGGTCATCGTCGGTGGTATTGCAGGCAGTTTTCTTGGAGAATATCTGGCCGGAGGAACTATTATCGTACTGGGACTCAATCCCCCTGTCACCATAAACGGCAAAATAACCCGCGGCGCGCCGATGGAAAGGCCTGTGACAGGCAATTTTGTGGGAACAGGAATGCATGGCGGAGCTATCTACATACGGACAAATGAAAAACCGGACCTCCCAAGACAGATTAAAGTTTCAATGGAAAAATGCAGGGACATTCCGCAGATCAGAGCCTACATTACAAAGTTCTGTGAATATTTTGATGATGTAAACAAGGACGAAATCTTCGAATCAATGTTTGCCGTACTGACACCGGACAGTAATAATCCGTACAAACAGTTATATACGACAAACTGAAATGAATCCTGTGTGACCAGGTCACCGACTTTTCCGGAATACAGCGGTATAAGTGTTATAATATGAACACAAAGATGATGTTCACTGGTGTTAATCATTATGAACATTTATCCTGCTGATATTACGAAGGAGGTTCGGTATGGAATCACACAGAAAAGTTCTTATCATAGGCGGAGTGGCAGGCGGTGCTTCTACTGCAACAAGGCTGCGCAGGCTCGATGAAGATGCACAGATCATCATGTTCGAGCGTGGCGGATATGTTTCATTTGCAAACTGCGGCCTCCCCTACTATATCGGTAACGTTATAAGCGACCGGACCCTTCTTACCGTACAGAAACCGGAAGATTTCAGGGATAAATTCAATATCGATGTCCGGCTCAGAGAAGAAGCTGTATCGCTTGATCCTGCAGCGCAGACAGTCAGCATCAGAAAACTTGATGACAATACGGTTTATACAGAAAGTTATACCCATCTTGTTCTTGCGACCGGAGCTGCACCGGTCAAACCGCCGCTTGAAGGAGCAGATTCACCGCGGGTTTTTACGCTCAGAACCATTCCCGATACGGATAAAATAAAACAGTTTATCATTGAAAAACATCCCTCACGTGCACTCGTAATGGGCGGCGGTTTTATCGGTATTGAAATGGCTGAAAATCTTTTTAATGCCGGACTTTCGGTAACTATTGCGGAAATGCTTCCCCAGCTGATGGCACCGATAGATCCCGACATGGCCGCTGAAATCCACAAATATATAGAAAGCATGGGTATACGCTTACTCCTTGGAAAAGGTGTCAGCCGCATACAGGATGATGGAACGGTACTTCATATAGAACTTTCCGACGGAACTCCTGTCGATGCCGACATGCTCGTCATGTCTATCGGTGTACGCCCTGATACGGGCCTTGCCAAAGCCGCAGGTATCACGCTGAATGCCAAAGGAAGTATTATAACTGACCGGCAGATGCATACGTCAATACAGAATATCTTTGCAGTAGGCGATGCCGTCGAAGTCGACGACAGCGTGCTCGGCGGGAAAACCTATATTGCACTTGCAGGTCCCGCCAACAGACAGGGGCGGATCGCAGCAGACGCAATCTGCGGAATTCAAAGTACCTATCCCGGCTCTCAGGGATCTTCAATACTCAAAATATTTGATATGACCATAGCTTCTACCGGTATAAATGAAAAGACAGCAGCAAAACTCGGACTTGATTACGACGTCGCATTCACGTGGTCCGCAGATCATGCTTCCTATTATCCGGGCGCTACCAATATGGCGGTAAAAACCGTTTTCGAACGGAAGACAGGCAGACTGCTCGGGGCACAGCTCACCGGATTCAGCGGAGTGGACAAGCGCTGTGATGTCTTTGCTACGGCAATCCGCGCGGGTATGAAGGCCTCCGAAATTGCGGAACTGGAATTGTGTTATGCACCGCCGTTCGGATCTGCAAAAGACCCCGTGAATATGTCCGGTTTTGTTATGGAGAACATCATCACGGGGAAAATGAAGCAGATCCGCATCGAACAGGTCGATTCTCTGCCAAAGGACGGCAGTGTGTCGCTTATTGACGTACAGCAGCCGGCAGGATTTGAAGCCGGTCACATCGAAGGTTTTACTAATATTCCGCTTACAAAAATCCGTTTCCGCATGGCTGAACTGGATAAAAGTAAAAAGGTATACATATGCTGCAAAATAGGGCTGACCGCATATGCCGCAGCACGTATACTCATGCAGAACGGCTATGACGCATATGTTATAGCCGGCGGCTACCGGTTATACCATTCAGTGTACGGAAAGCAGGAGCAAAACCCCTGCGGGCATACAAGTGCATTGAAAGCTGAAGAATCTGTCGCAATGTCAGGGCAGGAAAAGGCGGATTGTGTCATAGTCGATGCCTGCGGACTCCAGTGCCCGGGACCGATTGTCAAACTCGCCGATGCGCTCAGGGAATTGAAAAATGGCCGGATCATTGAAGTTCATGCAAGCGACCCTGCCTTCGGTGAGGATGCCGAAGGTTTCTGCCGTCGTACGGGCAATATATTCCTGGACAAAACAAACAGTAAGGGAATTACTATTGTACGTATCAGGAAAAATACGGAGGCCGAAGCTGAAAAGATCCACGGCAGTACAGAACCGGAGAAAGTTAAAGGCGGAACAAACAAAAATATTATCGTATTTTCCGGTGACCTGGACAAAGCCATAGCATCTTTTATTATTGCAAATGCAGCAGCAGCGATGGGACGCAAGGTTTCGATGTTTTTTACGTTCTGGGGTCTTAATATACTGCGGAAACCAGACAATGTTCATGTAGCAAAAGATTTCATTTCACGTATGTTCGCAGCCATGATGCCGAGAGGTTCAAAAAAACTCGGTTTATCACGTATGAATATGGGCGGAATGGGAGCATCGATGATCCGGAACGTGATGAAACACAAAAACGTGGACAGTCTTGAGCAGATGATAGCGCTTGCACAGAAAAACGGAGTGGAACTGGATGCCTGTTCCATGAGTATGGACGTCATGGGTATAAAAAAAGAAGAACTTATAGATGGCGTAAAAATCGCAGGTGCAGCGTCGATGCTGGCGAATGCAGAAGAATCGGACATGTCTCTGTTTATATGATACCCGGGTACTTCTGCAGCAAAAGAAAGCCCATATCGTTCCATGATGGGAATTTTCATGCTATACTGGACGATATGGTACTTTCTTCATCTGATGAAAATCTGCTGGCGGAGCATCTTTCTTTCTGGGAGCATCTTACTGCAGAAGAAAAACGCTTTATCATGGCAAATACCTCTTCTGTAACATATCCTGCACAGTATACGCTGCGTACGGGAGACAGAAGCTGTATCGGTATCATCGCCATAAAAAAAGGGCAGCTCCGTGTATATATGCTTTCACCGGAAGGCCGTAACATTACACTGTTCAGGCTGGAAGAACACAATATATGCGTACTTTCGGCAGCCTGTGTTCTTGATGCCATAATGTTCGACGTTTCCATTGATACGGAAACTGAGACAGAAGCCCTCATTATCAATTCGGCAGCTTTCAAAAAACTGACGGAAACAAATATTTACGTAAAAGAGTTCAGTTATGAACTTGCAGCCGAGCGTTTTTCAGATATTATGTGGACGATGCAGCAGATTCTTTTTATGAGTTTTGACCGCAGGCTTGCCATATTTCTTGCCGGAGAAATTGATAAAAGCGGGAAAAATACGATTGCACTTACGCATGAACAAATTGCCGTTTATACGGGGAGTGCGCGCGAAGTGGTAACCCGGATGCTTAAATATTTTTCTGCAGAAGGAATCGTTTCTCTTTCACGCGGAATCATCACGGTTCTCAATTCTGAAAAACTGAAGAAACTTGCTTTACTGCCTCAGCAGGCCTGCGCCACCGGTTAACCTGTATCAGAATATCGTATATACTCCTTATATATGACTATCAAACGGTTTATACGTAAAATGCTTTGCTGTACGATTGCCTGCAGCAGCATGCTTTCTCCCTTATATATGCAGTCTACCGTGCAGAATGGACTGCAGACGACAATAAACAAAACATCAGAGCCGGATCAAAAGCTTCCGTCTCCGGCAAAACCGTCAGGGCGCCCCAGCGTTGCACTCGTACTTTCAGGCGGAGGAGCACGGGGATTTGCTCATATTCCTGTCATCGAAATGCTGAACAAAGCCGGTATCCCCATTGATATGATCATCGGAACAAGTGCCGGTTCTATTATCGGAGGTCTTTATTGTGCCGGTTATACAACAGACCAGCTTAAATCTCTGCTGCTGTCCCTTGACTGGAGTTCAATTTTCCAGGATGAAACATTTTCTCCTTTCGAACAGCGGCTGGGAGAACACAGCCTTTCAGTTACGCCTTTTGCAGCCCGGTTCGGTTCGATAAACGGCAACATATCGCTGCAGATGGGACAGGGATTCCTTTCAGGGCAGTATACATACGAACTGTTCAAAAAACTTACATTGAAAATACCTTCAAATACCGATTTCAATACGCTTCCCATTCCATTCAGGGCTGTTACCGTTGATCTTTTTACCGGAGAAATTCATGTAATTTCAGGCGGTGATCTTGCAGAATCGATACGGGCAAGCATAAGTATCCCTGCTTTTTTCCAGCCATTCTATACAGACGGAACATATTATATAGATGGAGGCACAAGAGACAACACTCCTATCGATATCGCTAAAAAAATGGGATACGATATCGTCATTGTTTCCGAAATTTCCAGCAAACTGGAAAACAAAATTGAAACATTTGAAGCAAATCCGCTCGTAGCCCTTGAGCAGATGATCAATATGGAGCAATCGGTCAGAAATGTTTCCACATATTATAAACAGGCAGATATGCTTCTGTTCCCGGATTATAAAAATTACAGTATTCTCGATTTCGACTATGCTCAGGAAATATACGATGCCAGTAAGGAAAGCATTATAAAATACCAGGCACAGATAGAACAGCTGAAAAGGCGTATCGATTCGGAAACCACAGGGACTGTTACGCAAAACCGGAAAACATCATTCTCCGGCAGTTATAATGACAATCAGCCTGTTATTCCCGCCAGAGTTTCTATTGAAGGAACTGAAGGTAAAGATGCAGCCTTCATCACAAAAAAATTCTCAGGACTGGCAGGTCATGAATTGACACCCGATATTTATTCAGCTTTTGCAAAAGGTATATACGGAAGCGGAAAATATACAAGCGTCATTACAAGAATAACAAGATCAGACAAAGCTGACACTATGGATGTGATAGTGCGGGAAAAAACACCGGAAAAAAGTCTGTTGCTGCTGGGTGCCTCATATCAGGGGACCATCGCCTCCGATTCCGGTAACGATATCACACTTTTTACTGACTTTCAGCTCAGAAATCTCACAGGGACAGGCTCAGTTTTTTCACTAAAATTTTCCACACTTACAGATCTTGGTTTTACCATGATGTATATGCAGCCGATAGGTTCAAAAACATATGTCAAACTTGATCTTTCCGCAACGGATGACAGGACAATTATTTCTTCCGGTTTTGATCACTATACGATCGATGCCACCCAGTTGAAAACGGAAAAAATACAGCTGACGTTTGGTCTGCCGCTCAGTAATTATTTTACGTTTACGACCGGAACAGGCATCAACCGGATCGACACGACAGAAGCTATCGATTATGGACGAAAAACAGCTACGATCGACTTTTTTACAGGACTAACTTTCGACAAGCTTAATCACCGGAGTTTTCCATCCGAAGGATTTTATCTTTCCGTCGACGGTACCGGCGTTATACCGGTTAATGATCTTGAAGAAGCGCCCGTATATGATGTGGAAACGGTGGATACGACAATCGCTGTACCGCTGACGAACAAGGTCAGCATCATTCTCGGAGCTTTTACAGGAACAAATTTTACGGGAGATTTACAGGATATCCCGGAATTAAAACCTGTATACGGATTCAGCCTTGCTGACAGACGTTTCTTTCCGCAAATCTGTACAGCGACAGAATATGGACTCAACAAGGTCGCGTTTGAAATGAGTATTCAGTTTTCTCCATGGGACCAGCTTACGATACTCGGCGGAAAGGCTTTCTTCGCGGTTACCGGGGCTGCCGGCAATATCTGGAACAGCTTTGAAAACATAGGAACCGACAACCCATGCTGGCGTTCTTCTTTTGACATGGGAATCAGAGTGACGGATGCGTTCGGTTTTCTGCTCAGGACGGGAGCCGGAAAAAGCAGGGGTAACACAATGCCGTTTATTGCGCTGGATATAGGGAATGTCCGGCTGTAAAGTAAAAAAAAATGCCCCAAACCAGCAATAACTGAAATTTGAGGCATTCTGGATGCTATAGACATTTTAACTATATCCGCACCTGCAAGATTTGTCTAGATCAGACGCCCCAATTCTTCTCCTTTTTTTTCAAGGATATCCAGATCATTGTCAGATGGAAGCCCCTGCCATTCGTACTGTTCAATCTGCTCCCATTTCAGCGGTTCCGACAGTTCGGCATATTCTTTTTTTGCACCGCCAACCCATCCCCAGCTTCCGATTCGCAGAGCCTTTTTCCCGGTAAAATGCTTCCGGCCGAAAAGGTCAAGAATATACGCCATAGGAGGAAAAAGCCTGTATTCATAGGTAGGAGCAGCGATCACAACAGCTTTTGCCTTATAGGCCGCTGCAAGGACTTTCGATACGTCCGTTTCAGGTACATGCAGTACATTTACGGGAATAGAATTCCCCGCTACCCTGCGTATACCGCGGATAACCGCATCGCTTCCTTTTTCCGTATGTCCATACATTGTACCAAGCAGTACACAGACTTCTTTTTCCAGCGGACCACCCGTATTATACCCCGCATATTTCTTATAGCGTGCAATAACTTCCGCAGGGTGTTTCCGCCAGACAATCCCGTGGCTTGGAGCGACAACCTTTATATCGAGGTTTTCAAGCTTTTCCAGCGCTTTCAAAACGAAACTGCTGAAAGTTGCCACGATATTTGCATAATACCTCAGGCTTTCAGCTTCATAAAATGCATGTTCCGCAGGAGTAAACTCGTCATCAAAAATTCTCGTTCCGGTCTTTCCGTATCCGCCGAACGCATCACAGGAAAAAAGCGCACCGGATTTCATGTCAAAGGTTACCATTGTTTCAGGCCAGTGGACATTCGGTATTTCCAGAAATTTCAGAACAACACCGTCTCCGAGATCAAGGGTATCATCAGTTTTTACCTCGCGTATGGTTACCGAACTGCCGGAAACTTTCAGAAACTGTTTTACAAGAGCGCAGCCTTTTGGCGTCGCCAGTATTTCCACTCCCGGGTTCTTTCTGCAGAATTCGGGAAGGAAGCCGGTATGATCAGGTTCAAGGTGATTTAAGATAAGATAATCTATTTTCAGCGGTTCTGCGACAGCAGACAGCTGTTCTTCAAGATGCTGCTCAGCTTCATCCCATGAAGCTGTCAAATCTACCAAAGCAGTTTTCAAGCCGGTCACCAGATATGAATTAAGAGTTACGCCGTCAGGAATCGGCCAGAATCCTTCAAATAACGGATGGTTACAGATATCTGAATGCAATACATGTATATGGGATGCTATCTTTTGTACTTTCATAAAGTAACTATAACACGCCTGTGCAGTTTACTCAATCGTTTGGAGAATGCCGGAATCGGACCGGTGACCTACAGATTGCGAACCTGTCGCTCTACCAACTGAGCTAATTCCCCGAAAGTACCTTACTATACTATATTTCAGCTAATTGTTTCAAGAGGACGGGTAAATCATAAATCGATCCCAAATGATACGTGTGCCCCAGCGCAACTGTTGCTGAATGGTTCCGGCAGATTTCAGGGACAGCCGGTGTCTGGTATGCACCCACGCCGTTTCCCACAAGCGCAGCTACTCCGCCGATATTTTCGAAACCCATCGTATACTTTCTCTGATCGTCAATAAAGATAGTATCAGAGAGCGTACCGCCAGCCCGCTCAAGCGCTTTCCGGAACGCTCCCGGATACGGTTTGCCTTTTAAATCGCAGTCACGGATATCTGTAACGGCATCAAAAAGATCCCGGATATCCAGAAACTTCAGGACGCGCTCAGCATGTTCTACCGGTGCATTTGTCAACACCGACATCGGCATCCCCAGAGAAATAAGGAAATTCCTGAGTCCCGGAGCTTTCTGCAGGCCGTCAGTTTCATTGTCCGGGTGAACGGCAGCAAAATACGCCTCCGCATCCTCAAGACCTTCATGCATCAGCCATTCAAGCGTAGAACCGTAATGAGACAGATTATCTTTACGCAGCTGGCACGCTTCATCATAAGTTACATGAAAGTAGCCGGCAACAAAATTTAACATATTACGTGCAATCGCTCTGTTCATAGCAGATGAAGAAGGATAGAGTGTGTCATCAAGATCAAAAATCAAATGTTGAACCGTCATGTTATTTCAGCTTTCTCATAATATGGTATATATTACTCTATTATCAAGTTCTTTGGAAGAATCACGGGAGGGGTATTAAATTCCTCCGCACGAAAAAAAAACTTGCAACTAATATATTAGTATGCTATATTTATATACACAGGTAAGATACTTCTAAAAATCAGAAGAGTTTTACAAGTGATTAAGATATCCATTACAGGAGGTTTCTTGATGAAAATGACTTTTCGGTGGTTCGGCTCAAAATTCGATACCGTTACACTCCAGAATATCCGTCAGATTCCCGGCGTTACCGGAGTAATAACAACGTTATATGACATTCCGGCAGGTGAATTATGGCCGCAGGAAAAAATCCATGCATTAAAAAAAGAAGTTGAGGCGGAAGGACTTAAAATAGAAGGCATTGAAAGCGTCAATGTTCACGATGCTATAAAAATAGGAAATTCAGATCGCAATAAATATATAGATAACTATATCAAAACACTTGAAAACCTGGGAAAAGAGCATATCAATCTGGTCTGCTATAATTTTATGCCGGTATTTGACTGGACCCGCACGGATCTGGCAAAAAAACGTCCCGACGGTTCTACGGTTATGGCTTATGACCAGCAAGTGGTCGATACGATTGATCCGAAAAAGTTTTTCGATCAGACCAATTCAAACAGCAACGGTTTCGTTATGCCAGGCTGGGAACCGGAACGGCTTGCGCATGTAAAGGAGCTGTTCGACGCATATAAAGAAGTTTCGGAAGATAAACTTTTTGATAATCTGGTCTATTTCCTCAAGGCTATCCAGCCGGTATGTGAAAAATACGACATTAAAATGGCTATTCATCCGGATGATCCCTCCTGGCCAGTGTTCGGACTGCCGCGTATTATTACCAGCAAGGAAAAAATTCAGAAAATGCTGAAAGCCGTAGATGCGCCTTTTAACGGTCTGACTTTCTGTGCAGGCTCCCTCGGCTCAAATCCGAAAAACGATCTGCCGGATATAATCCGCTCATTGCCGGGACGCATCCATTTTGCGCACGTCCGGAATCTTCATCACTTTAAACCGGGAGTATTTGAAGAGGCAGCGCATCTTTCCAGCGACGGGTCCTTTGATCTGTATGAAATGTGCAAGGCATTATATGATATCGGTTTTACAGGACCCATCAGACCGGATCACGGGCGGATGATCTGGGGTGAAAAAGCAATGCCCGGTTACGGTCTGTACGACCGCGCTCTCGGAGCAACATATATAAACGGCCTTTGGGAAGCTATCGAGAAAAATTCCAAAAGGAAGTAACTGTGTTAAGGCTGACTGCATCTGAACAAATTTACCAGATTCTGAAGGATAAAATAATTTCACTTATACTAGAACCCGGACAGGACCTGGACATTCAGAAACTTTCCGTTGAGCTCGGGGTAAGCCGGTCTCCGATACGGGATGCACTGTTAAAACTGCAGGAAGACAACCTTGTGGAAATATTTCCGCAGCGCGGTACGCAGGTTTCCCGGATTGACCTGGAACAGGTTGAACTTGAACGCTTTCTCCGGATTACACTCGAAACTGCAATTATTCCGCAATTCTGTAAAGTTTTTACCAGGACCGATGAGCTCAAAATGGGAAATGCAATCGCAGAACAAAAAATGGGTTATGAAGTACAGAATATTGATATGCTTATGGCGTCAGATGAAAAATTTCACCAGATAATTTACACAAGCACGTCGATGGACCGTCTGTGGAAAATCTATCTGACCCAGTGCGGCAATTATCAGAGGATACGGAGAATTTCGTTTCAGATAAATAAAATAACCGAGAATGTAATCAGTGAACATCAGGAAATACTGGCCGCTTTCAAAGCAAAAGATGAAACGCTGGCTGCAAAACTCGAATATGAACATCTGAACAAACTGAAAATAGAACTTACCACACTGATGAATCAGCACCCGCAATATTTTAAAGAACCACAAGTTAAGTCATTTTAAATAACGAGGAGTCTTATATGATGGAACTAAATGAAAAAGGGATTCAGAACAAAAAAATCTGGGAAGAAAAAAAATATGAAATGCCGGAATTTGACCGCGAAAAAATGAAAGCGGTTACATTGAAAAATCCGGTCTGGATACATTTCGGTGCAGGAAATATATTCCGTGGTTTCCCTGCGGCACTCATGCAGACACTGCTCAACGGCGGCATGACCGACAAAGGTATACTTGTCGGGGAAGGCTTTGATTATGATATTATCGACGATATCTACAAACCCTATAATAACCTTTCACTGCTTGTAACACTTAATGCCAATGGTACCATTGATAAAAAAGTAATCGCATCCATCGCAGATGCATGGAAATGTGATTCGTCTTTCAGCAAAGAGTGGGACAACTTTAAAAAGGCATTCGCAAATCCTTCCCTTCAAATGGTAACCTTTACTATAACAGAAAAAGGATATGCACTCGGCCGCGGAACAGATTACTTCCCGTTTGTAGCTTCAGATTTTGCGGCCGGTCCTGACGGCAAGCTGAACAGCATGATGAGTAAAATCACCGCCCTCATGTACCATCGCTATCTTAACGGTAAATATAAAGTTGCACTGTGCAGTACCGACAACTGCTCCCATAACGGTGAAAAACTCCAGACTGCCGTTATGGATGTTGCCGCAAAGTGGGTGGAAAAAGGTTTCTGTGAAAAGGGCTTTATTTCATATCTTGAAAACAACGTATCGTTCCCCTGGTCTATGATCGACAAAATCACACCGAGGCCCGATGCTTCCGTAAAAAAAATGCTGGAAGACGACGGTTTCCACGACACAGGTGTCGTTATTACGAGCAAAAATACATATATTGCGCCGTTCGTAAACGCAGAGCGGCCGCAATATCTTGTTATTGAAGATAATTTTCCTAACGGCCGGCCTGCGCTTGAAAAAGCAGGAGTCTATTTTACCGACCGGGAGACGGTAAATAAAGTCGAGCGCATGAAAGTATGCACCTGCCTGAATCCGCTCCATACCTGTCTTGCAATTTACGGCTGTCTGCTCGGATACACGCTTATCGCAGATGAAATGAAAGACCCTGTTCTGAATAAAATGGTGAACATCATCGGATATAAAGAAGGTATGCCTGTCGTTGTCGATCCGAAAATTCTCAATCCAAGGGATTTTATCAAAGAAGTGCTTGAACAGAGAATACCGAATCCGTTCATGCCTGACACACCACAGCGGATTGCCACCGATACAAGCCAGAAACTTTCAATAAGATTCGGAGAAACGATCAAAGCCTATCTGGCTGACAGAAAACTCAATGTCGGAGACCTGAAACTTATACCGCTCGTATTTGCAGGCTGGTGCCGGTATTTAATGGGTATCGATGATGAAGGCAAAACATTTGCTCCCAGCAGTGACCCGCGCCTTGAATCTTCCCAGGCATACATTAAAGGAATCAAACTTGGAGACAAGGGTCCGTTCGCTCAGATTCTCAAACCGCTTCTCAGTGACGAAACGCTGTTCGGCGTAGACCTGTATAAGGCGGGACTTGCAGAATGTGTAGTCCGGTATTTTACGGAACTCGTAAGCGGTCCGGGTGCCGTACGAAAAACACTTGAAAAATATGTAAAATAGATGAATCTGAAACAAGTTCATTTTTAAGAGCTTATTGCTTTTTCAAATGACTGTTTTATGGACACGGGGCAGTCCCGGAAGTTTTACTTCCGGGACTGCCCCGTCAATTTAAGCATCGTAACATTGTCCCCGGGGAGTCCGAAAACAAAGTTCCCGGACTCCACCCGTTTTCTATACATTTTCCGGTTATAAAGTTGTCCATCTCCGGTTACCTGGTAACACAGGGAATCAGTCTTCTGGAGAAACGAAGTGCAATTGCAGCCAATATAACCGCATTTGACCACAATTACGGTTCGTTTCTCCAATAAGAAACCGGCGGACGGTAGTATTGCGGTTACCTGCTTTCATATAATCTGTTACGTTTTTTAAAAGTCCGCTTCATGCACAGCGGTTCTCTATTGCTTTTCAGCGGCTGCATAAGCTGCGGCACTTTCACCGGCAATACGCCCTGAAGTCCATGCAAAACCACAGGCTAATCCTTCAAATGGAGGATACCCTTTCCCGGTATAATAACCGCCTGCACAGGTTCCAGCGGCAAATAACCCCGGAATAGGTTTATAAGTAGTAATATCAAGAACACGCAGGTGTTCATCAACTTTTACCCCTCCGATAGTACCAAGAAAGACTGCACGGCAGTCAAATGCGTAGAATGGTCCCCTGGTAATATCATACTTCAAAGAAACTGCGCTTTTATTGAAATCCGTATCTTTACCCTGCTTTACCATTTCATTGTATCTGCTCACGCTTTCAGTCAAATCGTCTTTTTCGAAGCCGGCAGCCTGAGCCAGTTCGGCGATGGAGTTTCCTTTCCATGCTGTTTTTCCGCTTATTGCCTGTGCAGCAAGAGCTGTCATGTCACCGCCTTCTTTGCTCGGTCCCGGTCCGCAGTATGAAAGACGAAGCGTATCGCCTTTTGTATATCTGTCGAGCGTTGCCTGATCGACAATGATAAAATAACGGCCGCCGGCTGCATACGCAGCATTCCCCCAGAAGGCCGTATCATAGACAACATCTTCATTTACAAAGCGGCTCCCCGTACCGTCAACCCACAACAGCGGGGACTGAAGAAGCCAGGTAAGCGCTGAATCAGAATATCCGGCAAGGTGTTCTTCCGTTGATTCCTGTGCAACTTCGCTCTTTGCAAACTGGCAGCCGTGCAGCAACGGAGTCGCATCCCAGCTTTTTGCTCCGGCTTTTACCATTGCATCAAGCCCCTCTCCCATACTTGGCATACCGATAAAGTTAAGATACGGTGTATTCATTTCTTTCTTTACGCGGTCCGTATTGCCCCCGAACCCTCCGGTTGCTATTACAACTGATTTTGCATGAACAGTAAGCGTTCCTCCATCTTTTTTCTTAGCAGTCAAGCCTGAGATTGAACCGTCTTTATTCTGAATCAGATCTGTCATAGTCGTATCAGTGCGCAGTTCTGCGCCCATTTTTTTTAGATTGTCATACAGACGGTCAAACCCTTCGGTACTATTATCATATTTATGATAGCAGAAAGCTTCGTAAGCATCGCCTTCATGAGCAAATTGTGTTGTTTTTTCCTGCAAATGAAACGTCATGCCATATCCGCTGAGCCAGTCAACCGTATCAGCTGCTTTATATACAATAGCGCGCGTAAGCGGTCCGTTTGACAGATACTGATTAAATTGAAGCAACCGGTTAATGGCAACATCTTCTGACAGGTGCATCCCCTTTGCACGCTGCAGGCTGGAGTTCACCGCAAAGAATCCGGATGCAAGACGGCTGTTTCCTCCGTAAGTCGGAAGTTTTTCAAGAATAAGGACCTTTTCTCCAGTTGAAGCACAGGCAAGGGCAGCAGCAGTCCCGGAACCGCCGGCACCAGCTACAACGACATCGACAGAAACTTCTTCATTCTGAGCTTTCTTTGTCTTTTTGTTCTGCCAGACAGCAACCGGTACGCCTGTTTTTTCAAGTGCTGCTGATGCTGCGGCAAGGACAGCCTTACTGGTAATACTTGCACCGGATATCGAATCAACAGCAACCGACTGGCCGGACACAATGGCATCGGCAAGTTTCAAAGCCGCAGCCT
Organism: Treponema sp. UBA1798; assembly: GCA_002319875.1. GTDB lineage: Bacteria > Spirochaetota > Spirochaetia > Treponematales > Treponemataceae > Treponema_D. Next base: position 16,139 of record DCFS01000143.1, read on the forward strand.
GACCAACAGAAGGCGTTTCGTGAGAAGCATCTATGTCTGCTTTAGAAATTTTTCCTGATGTATCAATAGTAAGCGATACAGTTACTTCTCCACCGTATCCCTTTTCAGCGGCAGAATAAGTTCCGGCTTTAACCGTTTTTGAACCACAACCGGTAAATAAAAATGCAAACATTGCGGGTACAACGAAAGCGGCAAGTACGTTTTTTTTCATGAATCCTCCCATATGAAATTGATATTGTAAATCAGGTCTATTGTAACCTTGTTACAGATTTTTCACAGGAAGAAGGTTATTGGTTAAAAAGTAGCTTTTTTTTTGAATTTGGTGATATGCTTAATCCGATGAAACTCACAGAGAAAAAATATTCATATCATATCGATGATACGATACTGCGGAACTTATCTGAAGACCGTGCCCTTGAGCAGGGAGTATATTACAGGCTGTCTGCCATTACAAAACAGACAGACAGCCTGAGCGTATGCTTTTCAACGATTATCTTTATCACAAAAGAATCAACCGTACGTATCGGAAAAGCGGCACTGGCCTGTGGTGCCGGGAATATTATTATGATACGGAATCCGTGCTCATATACGATAATCCCCGGAGCAGCTTCCGGAGTTGCTGCTTTTATTCTGGATCTGGAACAGGACTTCGCGGATACCCTGTTTCTTTCACAAATAGCGGATTGTCCGTTGTTCTACGATTTCATACGGTTGCAGATACAGGATGCAGCTTCTCCTCAGTTTCTGTTTTTTGATACCAATGAACGGACCCCGGTATACTGGTGCGGAAGAGTACTGTTGTATCAGGCATCTTTCATAACAGTACAGGATCAAAAATCGGTACGCAGCGCGCTGGTACTGTTTTTAACCACGCTGCATCGTGAACACCGGCAGCACCTTGTTATCAGCGAAAGTTCCATGATGCCACAGTATGATGCAGGAAAGTTCCTGAAATATATGGCAGATAATTACCGTTCTATAACGCTTGAAAAAGCCGCTGCTCATTTTGGTTTTAATACTGCCTATTTTTCCACTCTTTTTAAGAAACTGGAATATACAACTTTTACCCACAAACTGCAGGAAATCAGAATAGAACAGGCAAAACGTCTTCTTCTGACAACGAATCTTACTATGGAAGAAATTATCGGCCTGTCAGGTTTTTCAGAAAAAAGCTATTTCCACCGGAGTTTCAAAAAATCAGCAGGCATGACACCCGGCCAATACAGAAAGAGCGGGTAAATTCTGCTATAATCCGGTCTTCCGCCGCAGTTATCCGCAGCAGAAGACTGCTGAGATTGACACCTGCTCTTTTAGGGCTTAAAATACAGAAAAAACCGACAGGATAGGATGGAGAAAAGTTACATGGAAATATCTTTACGTGAAAAATACGGCAAATACTTCTCGCTGATGGCTTCGCTGACGAAGGCCGCTCCGAAGATAGACCCGACCAATGTTTACGAACCGGCAAACCTGGATATGCGCAAAATTATGGACACCATGGTAGAAGAAAATCTGCTTCCCGGTTCCCGCCTTGAAAATATCGCAAACTTCAAAGCCTTTTACGAAGCGGTAAAAAACGGTAAACACGGTCTTATTCTTATGGAACACTACAGCAATATGGATCTGCCCGCACTGATCTACCTGCTCAACCGGCTGGAAGAACCGTGGGGACCGGATCTTGCTTCGCGTATCGTTGCAATAGCAGGAATGAAACTGAATGAAGAAAATCCGATGGTCCGGGCATGGGCAGAAGGATTTTCCCGTATCGTTATCTATCCGAGCAGGAGCCTGAAATCAGTCGAAAGTAAAGAAAACATTTCTGAAGAAAAAAAAGCTGAAGAAGAAAAAAAGGCGCGTGCCATCAACCTCGCGGCAATGCACGCAATGGATGACTGTAAAAAACGCGGAGAAGTCATTCTCGTATTTCCTGCAGGAACACGCTACCGTCCGGGGAAACCGGAAACAAAAAAGGGGCTTCATGAAATCGACAGTTACCTGCGGATGTTCGATATCGCAATCCTCGTTTCGATAAACGGCAACTGCCTCCGCCTGAATCCTGCCAATACAGAAAATATGCTGGAGGATCTTGTTGCAGAAGACGTTGTTATAGAAACTGCAAGTCCGCTCATCGAATGTAAAGACTTCAGGAAGCAGATCCTTGAATCACTGCCATCAGACGATCCGGATCCGAAACAGAAAGTTGTCGACCATATTATGAACATTCTTGACGAGCAGCACAACGCAATCGAAAAAATCAGACAACAGAAATAGTAATAGGGCTGCCGGGATGATACAGAAAATTACCCCGGCTTCTGATTTTTCCCCCTCCGTTGTACACAGTGAAGGGGGATACCGGTTGCTGAAGCTGTCCTAAAATGGTTACTTCTGAGCCCTGATCATTTCCATAACCGGCAATCGGATGTCGAAACCGCGGCAGCGCCGGCTGCAAGGATCTGCTGAATCTGCTCCGGAGAATGAATTAAACCGCCTCCGATTATCTGTTTTTTTATTTTCACAACGGTATCAGGAATCAAAGTTAAAGCAATCCCCGGCAGAATCTCGAGGAAATCAATTTCATCATCGGAATTAATTCTGTCAATATTTTCAAGAGATTTCGAATCCAGTATAAATATTCTGAGGATGGTTTTAAATCCCAGATCTTTGCCATATTTTAAGATGTGAAGTTTTATCGATATGATACCATCCGCTTCCGTCATACTCTTTATATAATCCACAGACGAACGGCTGCTGGAAAGCCCCTCTATCAGATCAAGGTGAACAAAAACAGACTTGCCGCTGTTTTTCAGCTGTTTTACATAACCGGGAACAGATAACAGTGTCCCGAACAATAAAAAAACAATTCTGCTGTTGCTTTTCAGACAATCCGTTATATCGGCTTCCGATCTGACAGCAGCGACGACCTTCGTCCCGCGAAAAAAATCATTCATGTCCGATTTTCTCCTTCACCAAAAGTCACGGATCATGCCAACCTGATTGAATCCGCGAACCTTTACTACGCTACCATTGAACAGTCCAACTGTCAAATGAAAAAAAATAATTTTCTTGCGTTATCCGGAAACCCATGTTATTATTCACACAGATATGAAAACTGCTTGTTTTCATATATTACAATTAATGCCGTTTTTGAGTTAAAAGAGTAAAACAGCGTCTATTCGTAATAAAAGAATAGGTGTGCGTTTTGCTCTTTTTTTATTGACTGCCATCTGCTTCCGGCAGTTGTAACAAAGGAGCATAAAAGCATCCTGACTGCAGGAGGTCTTTATGCAATATGATGTTGCAGTTATCGGCTGCGGGGTCGTCGGTGCGGCTGTCGCTTACACCCTGTCAAAGTACAAAATTTCTGTCATTGTACTTGAAGCTGAAAATGATGTCGCAGATATCTCTACCAAGGCAAACACAGGTATTCTCCACGCCGGTTACGATCCGGAACCTGGCTCACAGATGGCGAAACTGAATGTAGATGGTGTGAGAATGGCCAGAGAGCTCTGTGAAAAACTGGATGTCCCTGTTATATGGCCGGGAACATTTGTCGTAGCTTTTTCGGATGCGGAAATGCAAACCGTAAAAGAATTGTACGACAGAGGAGTCGCAAACGGCATTAAGGACATGGAAATTCTCGATGCCCGGCGGGTACACGGGATGGAACCGAATCTTTCTCCGGAAATAAAAAGCGCACTATTTGCCCCAACGTCAGGCGTTATCTATCCCTGGGAATATGCGCTTGCATTTATCGAGACGGCGATCAGAAACGATGCTGACCTGAGACGGAATTTCCGGGTAGCTGATATCATAAAACAGGAACCGTCAGGTTATGTCCTGAAAAGCGTATCAGGAGAACTGGTACGGGCAAAATACGTTGTAAATGCGGCGGGATTGTATTCTGATTTTATACATAATCTTGTATCTCCGCCGGCCTTCAAAATTCTGCCTGCCAGAGGCGAATATTTTCTGCTGGACACGACGGAAGGGAACCTTGTAAAACACGTCATTTTTCAGTGTCCTACGGACAAAGGGAAAGGTATTCTGGTATCTCCGACAGCCCGCGGAAATCTTATCGTAGGTCCCAACGCAGTTCCCGGTGAAAAAGATGATGTCAAAGTAACAAGGTCCGGACTCGACTATGTTGAAGAATATGCAAAAAAATCAGTTCCGTCGCTCGACCTCCGTACATCAATCCGTAATTTTGCAGGCGTCCGTGCGAACAATGATAAAAATGACTTCATCATAAGTGAAGCAGAAAATGCAAAGGGCTTTATTGATCTTGCAGGTATTAAATCTCCGGGTCTTACATCGGCACCTGCCATTGCATTGGAATGTCTCGATCTGCTGACGAAATGCGGTCTGCCGCTGGAAGAAAAAAAGTCATACGTCGATACGCGGAAACGCATCAGATTTTCGGAACTCTCTGTTGCTGAAAAACAGGAGCTCGTCAGAAAAAGTCCCCTCTACGGACGGGTAATCTGCCGCTGCGAGACTATCACGGAAGGTGAAATCATCGATGCACTCCGCGGTCCTGTGCCGCCGGTTTCCGTCGACGGTGTAAAAAGGAGATGCGGCACCGGCATGGGACGCTGTCAGGGAGGTTTCTGCGGTCCGCGGGTTATGGAAATTCTGATAAACGAAAGACACATCAGTTATAAAGATCTGCTGAAGGATAAAACAGGTTCATTCATGCTGACAGGTATTACAAAAAAACAGGAGGAAACATATGAATGGAACCGCTAACACCTATGATCTGATCGTAATCGGAGCGGGACCTGCAGGTCTGGCAGCAGCCGTGGAAGCATGGAACAGAGGCTTAAAGAAAATTCTAATCGTCGAAAGAGCAAAAGAAGCCGGTGGTATTCTTATGCAGTGTATTCACAACGGTTTCGGTCTCCATTATTTCAAGGAAGAACTCACCGGACCGGAATATGCAGAGCGTTTTATTACCATGGTTGATAAAACCGGTATTGAAATAAAACTGGATACAATGGTTCTCGATATAACGAGCCGGAAACAGGTGCACATGGTAAATACAAAGGATGGCTACCAGATTCTTGAGGCAAAAACTATCGTACTCGCCATGGGCTGCCGCGAGCGGACGCGGGGAGCTATCGGCATTCCCGGTACCAGGCCGGCAGGAATATACACGGCAGGTACCGCCCAGCGACTGTTAAATATTGAAGGATATATGCCGGGAACGCGTATCCTGATTCTGGGCAGCGGCGATATCGGACTTATCATGGCACGGCGTCTGACGCTCGAAGGTGCAAAAGTCCTCGCATGCGTAGAACTTCTGCCATTTTCCGGCGGACTGACACGTAATATCGTACAGTGTCTCAATGATTTTGATATTCCTTTGTATCTTTCACATACTATTACGGAAATAAAAGGCGACAAACGGGTCACCGGAGCTGTCGTCATGCAGCTCGACGGCAGCCGAAAACCTGTTCCGGGAACCGAAATGGAATTTGACTGCGATACAATACTTCTGAGCGTCGGTCTTATTCCTGAAAACGAGCTGACAAAAAAAGCTGACATCCGCATGGATCCGCGTACGAAAGGTGCCATAGTCTATGAGAACCGGGAAACGTCCGTACCGGGCATTTTTGCATGCGGCAACGCAGTACATGTACACGATCTCGTCGACTTCGTGACAGAGGAAGGCCAGCTTGCCGGAGCAGGTGCTGCTGCCTATGTTCAGGCAGGTACGAAAGACGGACAGACTGTCGAACTGATAAATGGAAATGACGTCGGATATACCGTACCACAACATGTACGCCCGGAACAGATGGGTGACAGCACAGGCATATATTTCCGTGTCAAGTCCGTTCATAAAGAACCGTGCTTTATCAGCATAAAATCCGGTACTGCTGAAATAGCGCGGCTGAAGAGGGATCATATGGCGCCCGGCGAAATGGAGAGGATTTCCCTGACCAGAGACCAGCTGCAGAACACTACAGGTAAAGTTTCTGTCAGTATCGAAGAAGGAGGTACGAAATGAAAAATCTGATCTGTATTGTCTGTCCCAAAGGCTGCCATCTGTCCGTTGATGAAAATAATGACTTTGCGGTTACCGGGAATTCCTGCAAACGTGGAGAAACATACGGTAAAATGGAAGTAAAAGATCCTCACCGGATCGTAACCAGTACCGTTGCTGTCAGCGGAAGCAGCTATGTCCGATGCCCGGTAAAAACCGACAGAACCATTCCAAAAGGCCTTATGTTCGAAGCAATGAGAACACTGGATCGCATTACTATTCCGGCACCGATAAAACCGGGCCAGATAATAGTAAGCAGAATCTGCAATACCGATGCAAATTTTGTTGCTACGCGGGATATTACATAATTCGGTAAGAACAAGACATTCCTAAAAGGAGGAAAAAAGATGTCAAAGTTTGTAATGGCATTTGATGCCGGAACCACAAGCAACAGATGTATCCTTTTTAACAAAAAAGGGGAAATCTGCAGTGTCGCCCAGAAAGAGTTCAAACAATATTTCCCGAAACCGGGTTGGGTTGAACACGATGCAAATGAGATCTGGGCAACACAGATTGCTGTTGCTGTTGAGGCGATGGAAAAAGTCGGAGCGAAAGCTTCCGATATTGCCGCCATCGGAATCACCAATCAGCGGGAAACAACGGTCGTTTGGGACAAAAAAACCGGAGATCCCGTCTATCACGCCATTGTGTGGCAGTGCCGCAGGACGTCCGAGTATGTTGATTCACTGAAAGCAAAAGGTCTGGCAGAAACATTCCGTGAAAAAACAGGTCTTATCCTTGATGCTTATTTTTCGGGAACAAAACTGAAATGGATACTCGACAACGTTCCGGGAGTCCGTGCCAGGGCAGAAAAGGGTGAACTGTGCTTCGGAACCGTCGAAACATGGCTGATCTGGAAGCTGACGAAAGGAAAGGTCCACGTAACAGACTATTCAAACGCATCCCGGACATTAATGTTCAATATCAATGAACTCTGCTGGGACAAAGAACTGCTGAAAATTCTCGATATTCCCGAATGCATGCTGCCTGAACCGAAACCTTCCAGCTGTATTTACGGTGAAACAGATCCCTCTTTCTTTGATGGTGCTATCAAAATAGGCGGGGCTGCAGGAGATCAGCAGGCGGCTCTTTTCGGACAGACATGTTTCAAAGCCGGTGAAGCTAAAAACACATACGGTACCGGATGCTTCATGCTGATGAACACCGGCGAAAAACCGGTAATTTCCAAAAACGGACTGCTTACGACAATTGCATGGGGACTCGACGGTAAAGTAAATTATGCGCTGGAAGGTTCCATATTCGTCGCAGGCGCCGCGATCCAGTGGCTGCGCGATGAAATGCACCTTATCGACACATCTCCGGATTCGGAATATATGGCAACCCGTGTTAAAGATACGAACGGCTGCTATGTTGTACCGGCTTTTACCGGCCTCGGAGCCCCGTACTGGGACCAGTATGCACGCGGCACAATCGTCGGTATTACCCGCGGTGTAAACAAATACCATATTATCCGTGCGACACTGGAATCCATTGCCTATCTGACTAATGACGTTCTGCAGGCCATGAGAAAAGATTCCGGCATAAAGCTTGCAGCCCTCAAGGTGGATGGAGGCGCCTGTAAAAATAATTTCCTCATGCAGTCACAGGCTGACCTTATCGATGCTCCGATCCACAGACCGGCGTGTGTTGAAACAACCGCAATGGGAGCATCATACCTCGCAGGACTGGCCGTCGGCTACTGGGCCAACAAGGAAGATGTACTGGAAAACTGGGCTGTAGACAAAGTATTCAATCCGACCCTTTCTGCAGAAGAACGCGATGCAAAGATCAAAGGCTGGCACAAGGCTGTCAAGTATTCGTTCGGCTGGGCAAAAGAAGAATAACTTTACCCGTGTTCCAGACGCTTTATTAAAAGGAGATTAAAATGTTACCTTATGTTGCTGAATTTCTAGGAACCATGATTCTGATTATCCTTGGTGATGGAGTAGTTGCGAATATCAGTCTGACTAAATCCGGTATGAAAGGAGCCGGAAGCGTTCAGGTCACATTCGCATGGGGTCTTGCAGTCCTGCTTCCCGCTTTTATCTTCGGGGCTGCATCAGGAGCGCACTTTAACCCTGCGTTGACGATAGCTCTCGCTGCAGACGGATCTTTCCCGTGGGCACAGGTCCCGGGTTATATCATTGCACAGTTTGCAGGTGCTTTTACGGGCGGAATTATAATATATCTGCTTTTTAAGGACCATTTTGATGCAACAGAAGAGCCGGGAACAAAACTAGGCGTATTCTGCACAAGTCCTTCCATTCCCAATAAAGGCCGCAACCTGCTCAGTGAAATTATTGGAACCTTCGTGCTCGTATTCGGAATCAAGGGTATCGGCCAGGTCAAAAACATAGCGCCGGGCGTCGATAAACTTCTGGTTTTCGGAATCATCGTCTCCGTAGGTATGTCGCTCGGCGGACTTACCGGATATGCAATTAACCCGGCCCGAGACCTCGGACCGAGGTTTGCACATACGGTTCTTCCGATAAAAGGAAAGGGAACTTCCAACTGGGGATATGCCGTAGTCCCTCTTTTCGGCCCGGTTATCGGCGGTCTGCTTGCCGTCGGCCTTTATTCCGTCCTTCCCTGGTAAATCAGTATCCGGCATCATCCTGCTTTCCGTATTAAACGGGAACCGTAAGTCTCCCGTCCGGTAAAACAAACAGACGCAGGATATCCTGACGGCGGATATTTTTCAGGAAAACGCTGATTAAGTCATCGGGATTTAATCAGCGTGTCCTTAGTGGCACACTGGTCCGGTTACCGGTTGTACCGTTTCCTGCTTTATAATCAGGACCGGCGCAACCGGTATTCTGCACCAGTATTCACATTCCATAAAACTCTGTGAGGTCCTTATGAAAAAATTAATTAACGCACCTGACGATGTTATAAAAGAAGCTCTTGCCGGAATGGAACTTGCCTGTTCCGATGTTATTAAAGTTCACTTTAACCCTAATTTTATTACCCGCAGTACGCCGACCCGTAACGGAAAGGTTGCTGTAGTCTCAGGAGGAGGCAGCGGTCATGAACCTCTGCATGGCGGGTATGTCGGCATGGGTATGCTCGATGCTGCATGTCCAGGAGAAGTTTTTACTTCACCGACACCGGATCAGATCGAAGCTGCTACAAAGGCGGCAAGCGGCGGAGCCGGAGTTCTTCATATCGTAAAAAACTATTCCGGTGATGTAATGAACTTCGAAATGGCTGCCGATTTGTGCGGAGAAAGCGGAATTCCCGTCAAATCCGTCGTGATAGATGATGACGTTGCTGTAAAAAACAGTCTGTATACGGAAGGCCGCCGCGGTGTCGGCTGTACTGTTATTGCAGAAAAAATAGCGGGAGCCTCCGCAGAGCGGGGAGACAATCTGGATACGGTTACATCGTTCTGCAGACAGGTGAACGATACGGGCCGGTCAATGGGTATGGCCCTCACCTCCTGTACTGTACCGGCGGCAGGCAAGCCTACCTTTGAAATAGGACCGGATGAAATTGAAATGGGTGTCGGTATACACGGAGAACCCGGACGGGAAAGAATGAAGCAGAAAACCGCACACGAATACATTGAAATGATGGGAGAGGCTGTTGTTTCCGATGTACCGTATAAAAAAGGTGACGAACTGATTGTTCTGCTGAACGGTATGGGAGGAACTCCGCTCATAGAACTGTATCTTCTGTATAACGAATTCGAAAATTTCTGTAAAAGAAAAGGCCTGAAAATCGTACGGCGGCTTGTCGGTAATTATATTACATCCCTTGAGATGCAGGGATTTTCTATCTCTACGGTGAAAGCAGACGCGAACCTGATCAAATTATGGGATGCGCCCGTGCATACAGCAGGGCTGCGCTGGGGTATTTAAGACATACTGATTAAATCCTGATGACCGGATCAGCGGCTTTATAAAAAGTTACTATGTGGAGGATACTATATGCTTACTGTTGAGACGACGGAAAACTGGCTGAAAAAACTCGGACAGGTATATGCCGAACAAAAAGATTATCTGACAGAACTCGATTCAAAGATAGGCGATGCTGATCATGGTATCAATATGAACAGGGGATTTTCTGCTGTCTGTGCAGAACTTGACAAACAGCCTCCTGCTTCGATAAGCGCAGCCTTAAAATCAGCAGCGATGGTTCTGATCAGAACCGTAGGAGGAGCTTCCGGTCCCCTGTATGGAAGTTTCTTCCTCGATTTTTCAAAAGCCCTTGAAGGCAAGGAAACTGTTGCTACTGCGGACGCAGTTGCTGCTTTCCGGGCAGGACTCGAATCGGTAAAAAAACGCGGCAGAGCACAAGCCGGAGACAAGACCATGCTCGATGTCCTGATTCCCGCTGTAGAACGGATGGAACTGCTTTCTTCAGAAGGAAAAGACTTACCGGATGTCCTTGACGGAGCAGTAGCGGCTGCAAAAACCGGTCTGGAATCTACCATAGAAATGGTGGCCAGAAAAGGACGGGCAAGCTATCTCGGCGAACGGAGTAAAGGACATCAGGATCCCGGAGCAACTTCTTCATACTATCTGCTGAAAGCTGCCAGCGAAACATTAGGGCATCTGTGAAAACTCACGTTCAGTGACTTTTCAGGGAATGCCGCCGGGTTTTAGGTCGTTTTAATATAGCGACTTAAAACACCGCACTTACAGAGTTACCACTAAAAACTGAAGTTTTTAGTGGTCCCCATCAGTTAACCGCTGATTAAGTCATCGGGATTTAATGAGCGTGTACCCGAAACAGGCAGGATGTCATATGGTCGGTCTTGTTATTGTCTCCCACAGCAGAAAACTGGCGGAAGCGTTGGTCTCACTCATAAAGGGAACCGGAAATGGAAATATTCCTGTCGCAGCAACAGGAGGTATCGGAGAAAACAATTCCGAATTCGGAACTGATGCGTCTGATATTGTAGATGCTATAAATTCTGTTTATTCGGATGACGGAGTACTGGTACTGACAGATCTGGGAAGTTCCGTACTCAGTGCGGAACTTGCGCTTGATTTTCTTCCAGACGAACATAAATCCAATATAAAAATATCTTCTGCGCCCCTTGTGGAAGGGGCCGTATCGGCAGCCGTTCAAATCGGTTTAAATGCTTCGCTCGCTGATACAGTACGTGAAGCATCAGGAGGTTTGATTCCTAAACAGGAGCATCTTGACCAGGACGGGCAGGAAACTGATAGCGGAAATGAAAATAATCGGAAAGAAGACGTTAATACCGGCGGCAGCCATTATATAGAACAGATTTTGACTGTGCATACGGTTCACGGTCTGCATGCCAGACCGGCAGCAAAACTCATACAGCTGATCGCAACCTTTGACGCGGATGCGGAAATTTCAAATATTTCAAAAAACCGGGGACCGGTATCTGCAAAAAGCCTGAACAGGCTGCTGTCTCTCAATGTTCTGAAGAACGACAGCATCCGCATTTCCGCTGCGGGGAAACAGGCGAAATCTCTTGTCGATGCGGTGACCGCTCTTGTAAACGAAAATTTTGGAGAAATAACGGAAGTACAGGATACTGCTACCGGATATACGCAAAAGGAAAAAAAGCAGGGCAGCCTTACCGGTATTTCCGATGGTATCGCAGTCGGAAAAGCGTTCATCATTGCCACACATGTTGAAGAAGTAAAAAAGGCATTTACAACGGACAGAGAAAAGGAGCAGCGTATATTTATCGACGCGGCAGTAAAGGTTGAGAAAAATATTTTAAAAAGGAAGCAGGAACTTGCATCAAAAGTTTCCGGACAGGAAACTGGAATCTTCGATGCCCATCTGATTTTGTTAAAAGATCCTGAGCTGTATGATACCGCATTACAGCTCATCGGCAAGGAAGGATATACGGCCGCGTATGCATGGGCAGAACGTGTAAAAGCGGTAAGCCGCAATTATGAGCTGCTTACCGATGAATATCTGCGCCAGCGTGCAAAGGACGTTCTGGATGTAGGTTCGCAGATGGCAGAAATACTTGCCGGAACAACAAACACCGGTATAAAAGTAAAGACGGAGAAACCCGTTATTCTGTTTGCCGATGATCTGACTCCTTCCCAGACAGCGTCCTTCGACTCCAGGACTATAGCAGGAATTGTTACCAGGTATGGGGGACCTACTTCCCATACGGCTATTCTGTGCCGGGCACTCGCTATTCCGGCTGTCTGCGGATTTACCGCGTTTGATACGGTAACAGAGGGAAAAACAATGGTCATAGACGGTTCAAAAGGACAGATCCTGTCAAACCCGACGGAAGAAGAACTTGCAGAAGCGGAAACGGCAGCAGCACAGCGTTCGGCGGAACAAAAGAAATTACAGGAAAGTGCCGGAACACCAGCCGTTACTGCGGATGGAAGCAGAATAGAACTATGGGCAAATCTCGCATCCCCTGAAGATGCGGAAATGGCAGTCCGTTATGGTGCTGAGGGATCCGGATTGTTCAGGACTGAATTTCTTTTTCTGAACAGAACAACCGCGCCTGATGAAGAAGAACAATACGAAGCGTTTATGAAAGTGGGGAAAGCTTTCGGACAAAAACCGGTAATTATCAGAACATTTGATATCGGCGGAGACAAGCAGATCGATTACATGTCACTGCCGGATGAAGCAAACCCCTTTCTCGGCGTCCGCGGTATCAGATTATATGAAAAAAACAGAGATATCTTTACGGTTCATATCCGCGCTATTCTGCGTGCAGCTGTCCCGTGGAATTTCCGGATTATGGTACCGATGATTACGGAAGCAGAAGAATGCGCTCATATCAGGAAGGAAATAGAAAAGATCCATATAAAACTGGAACTGGAAAATATAAAACACCGCTGGCCAATCCCGATAGGGGCAATGATAGAAACCCCGGCTGCGGCAATACTGACCGGTACACTCGCACAGGAAGCTGATTTTTTCAGTATAGGCTCAAACGACCTGACCCAATATGTTATGGCAGCCGAACGCGGCAATCAGAATCTTTCCCGTTTTTCCGACCCGATGCACCCTGCGGTCCTGTCTGTAATACGGCAGGCAGTTGAAGGAGCCCACCGCTACGGAAAGCAGATCGGACTGTGCGGCGAGATGGGAAGTGACATGGCTGGTATTGCAGCATTAATAGGGCTTGGAATTGATGAAATCAGTTTGACCTCCGTGCGTATCCCGGAAGCGAAAGCCTTTGTCCGGACACTGTATCGGTCGCAACTTGAAGCACTTGTTCCCAGACTTGAAGAAAAGAAAAATGCGGAAGAAACACGCAGCCTTATAAGAAAAATTGTTACAGCCCAACCGTGAAGAAACGGCTGATGAAATACTGATTATCTGCGCGTTTTGCGTTATATCATTCCAAGCTGTGCAAGTCTGATAAACTCTTTCATTTCTTCTGTGAACCATTTATCCTTATGATAAAAAATCTGACGGAACATGGACATCTGAAAATCGGAAACATCAAGAATGGCAAGTTCATTTTTACGTACACTTTCTGCAACAGAAAAATGCGGAAGGAAAGAAAGTCCCATATTCTTTTTAACCATATCAATGATAACTTCTATATTTCCCAGTTCCAGAAACGGTGTTATTTCCATTTTTTTAGAAGCTAGATACTGGTCAAGACTATAACGGTAATTATCCTCTTTTTCCGTAAGAAAAAATGGTTCGTGCAGCAAATCTTCAAGCCGGATTAAG
>DCFS01000229.1:0-1538 GCA_002319875.1 Treponema sp. UBA1798
AGCCCGAACGTATTATGTGTTTTATCCGAAAGATTTTTAAGCGCATTATCCTTATGATGCCGGGACTCATCTTCGTATTCGTCATAAAAGACATCAAGTATGTCTTTTGCATTATTCATGACCCGTTCGGAGAGTTTGTCATCCTCAAGTATCGCATCGCGCTGCTGATATATAACTGACCGCTGTTCATTCAGAACATCGTCGTAATCAAGCAGATGTTTACGGATTTCAAAGTTACGCTCTTCTACTTTTTTCTGTGCCCGTTCAATACCCTTGTTCAGCCAGGGATGGAAAATCGGCTCACCCGGTTCCATTCCGATACGGGTCATGAGCTTCTTCATTTTTTCCCCGCCGAACAATCTCATCAGATCGTCATCCATGGAAATATAAAATTTACTGCGGCCCGGATCTCCCTGTCGTCCTGAACGTCCGCGCAACTGGTTATCGATACGCCGGCTTTCATGACGCTCTGTACCGATGACATAAAGACCTCCGGCATTTTTTACTTCTTCATAATCCTTTAGCCATTGTTCCTTTTCAATTTTATATGCTTCAGCAAACTGCTCCGGGGATGCCTCTGTTCCGGATCTTTTTCGTGCCCTGAATTCAGGATTTCCGCCCAGTTTGATATCAGTACCACGGCCAGCCATATTCGTGGCAATCGTTACCGCTCCTTTTGATCCCGCTTCAGCGATAATCAGGGCTTCACGGGCATGATTCTTGGCATTCAGAACTTCATGGCGGATACCCTTCCTGGTAAGCATGGAAGAAAGATGTTCTGATTTTTCGACTGAAATGGTACCGACCAGAACCGGTTGCCCTTTATTATAAGCGGCGGCAATTTCCGTACAGATAGCTTCCCATTTATCGCTTTCATTAAGATATACTTCGTCGTTTTCATCGATGCGGATAACCGGTTTGTTTGTCGGTATGACAACTACATCAAGTTTATATATCTTGTTGAATTCAACAGCTTCAGTTGCTGCTGTGCCGGTCATACCGGAAAGTTTTTTATACATACGGAAAAAATTCTGGAACGTGATCGTAGCCATCGTGCGATTACGCTGGGCGATTTTAAGGTGCTCCTTTGCTTCTATTGCCTGATGCAGACCGTCTCCGTATCGGCGGCCTTCAAGTATACGTCCTGTAAACTCATCAACAATCTGGACCTGCCCGTCTTTTACCAGGTAATCTACTTCCACTTTATATAACCGGTGGGCACGTACTGCCTGCGTAAAATAATGGACGTACTCGAAATTTCCTTCGTCAAAAACAGATCCGCTGATAAGACTGTGCTGGTGAAGAATGTCATCAATATGGTTCATTCCGGCATCAGTAAAAGAAACACGCTTTGATTTTTCATCAAGCGTATAGTCACCCTTCATGTTTTTTCTTGCTTCCGGGTCCATTTCCACTTCGTCGGGATAAAGTCCTGTTACCGGGTCTTTTTCGACTTCTGTCAGTTCGTCAACATATTTATCTACCTCATGGTATTTTAATGTATCATCTTCTCCCTGGCCGCTGATGATGAGAGGCGT